>DATDCP010000273.1:0-11526 GCA_036524255.1 Chitinophagaceae bacterium | reverse complement strand
GAAGCAATTCCGAATATCTAAGTGAAAATTCAAGACAAAAAAATACCCCCTGCCGAGCAAGAGGTTAATCAATTTTTTTATTGTTTAACTACTGGTGGAGCATGAATATTTGGGGCTTTCGCTGGTCCCCCATCTTCGGGCCTTTTACAAGTTTTTGGAAGTCGTTTATAGGCTTCTTCAAAAGCCGGAATATCATCGGCATCGTAGCCACAATTTGATATAGCTGCTTTTATTTCTTCGATATTTGTCCGGTCTGTCAAATACTTAACTGTGGTGATCTTTTGGCGCCAGTTTACCTGGATAGAGGTGACACCGTCATACCTGTCAAGATAGGTTTCGATACGATTTTTACAATCATCACAACCCACGGTCGGCGTCTTAATTTTAGCGGTCAAAGAAGCTTTTACCTGTGCTGAACTGATCAAAGCAGTTCCTCCAACTGCCAGTAATCCCAGAAATAATTTCTTCATTTAAAGATCGATTTAAGGCAAATTACTAAACTCCTTTCCACCCAGCAGGATCAGTTTGCCATTTTAACAAAATTTCCTGTTGATCAGACGAGATAATTTGCTTTTCGGCTGCAAGTTGAATAAGAGTTGGATAATCAGTAAGAGGATAATAAGTAATTCCCGCCTTTTGAAGCATTTCGCTGGCAATAGGAAAGCCATAAGTAAAAATGGAAACCATTCCTGCTATCTCAAGACCGGTTTCCTTTAAGACGTCAATGACCTGGAGACTGCTTTTCCCTGTAGAAACAAGATCTTCAATGACCACTACCTTTTGTCCTGGCTCATAATATCCTTCAATTTGGTTTCCCAAGCCATGTTCCTTAGGTTTTGGGCGAACATATACATAAGGCAGTTTTAATTGATCGGCAACCATGGCGCCCCACGCAATTCCGGCTGTTGCCACGCCTGCTAGTAGCTCTGCATCCGGAAATTTTTCAAAAACAACATTGCACAGCTCTGATTTAATATAATCACGAATAAAAGGGAAGGAAAGTACTTTGCGATTGTCGCAATAGATGGGGCTTTTCCAGCCACTGGCCCATGTAAAGGGATTTTCGGGATTTAATTTTACTGCGTTAACTTGAAGCAGTTTTTCTGCTACCACTTTAGCATCTGTCATGCGACGAAAGTAAAGAAAAGCCACGAGCCAAAAGCAACTGCAATGTTTATTAAGATCTATTTTGACGACAAGCCTTTGTTCTTATGCGATAATGTTGATGCTACACTTCAACCCTATATTCACCATGATGATGCGGTCTTCATTGATGAACTAAACTTGCACACTGTAAAAAGCATGATTCACGAGATGCAAGATACCTCCGTGCATGCCGGTGTCTTTTTTCATGAGGATCTTAAGGAATTGAAAGATGCATTCTTTAAAAAATTTACCATAATAAAAGCGGCTGGTGGTTTTGTACTGAATGAAAATAAGGAAGTATTAATGATGTTTCGCAGAGGGAAATGGGATCTGCCTAAGGGGAAAATGGATAAAAAAGAAAGTTTTGAAGACTGTGCAGTAAGAGAGACCGAAGAAGAAACAGGTTTAAAAAAAATCAAATTGACATCTTCTCTTATCACTACCTATCACACTTATCATGAAGGAAGTAAATTTGTTTTGAAAGAAACAAAATGGTTTACAATGGAAGCAAGCGTTGAGCAAAAGCTTGTTCCACAAGCAACAGAGCAAATAACTAAACTGGAATGGGTTGGGAAAAATGATCTTAAAAAATATTTACAGAACTCATTTCCTTTAATAAACGAAGTGCTTGAAGCAGGATTCTCATCCTGATGCTTTTTTCTTCATTATAGCAACAGTAAGCCGGCTGATACAAATTAATTTCTCCTCTTCATTGGTGATCCGAATATCCCACACATGAGTGGATGAGCCGATATGCAACGGAGAGCATATACCATAAACAAACCCTTCTTTTGCACTGCGAATATGATTGGCGTTGATCTCAATGCCTACGCAATAAAACTCTGAAGGATCAATAACAAGATGTGAAGCAACACTACCTAAAGTCTCTGCTAAAACACATGAGGCGCCACCATGCAATAAACCATATGGTTGTATTGTGCGGTGATCAACCGGCATTTTTGCTTTGAAAAAATTCTTTCCAAGTTCAACCCATTCAACACCCAAATGTTCGGTCATTGTCCCTTTGCCAAATGATTTTAAAATCTCAAGTGAAACATTTTTATCAAACCAAATAGTCATAAAAAGGATTATTAAAACAAAAAATAATAGAGAAAAGATCTATAAAGTATTTGCTACCTCTGGCGGTAAGAAATGTGAAGCATCGCCACCATTTTTAATAATGTCCCTTACAATAGTGGATGCTACCGAAGTATATTTAGGCTCGCCTGTAAGAAAAATAGTTTCAATTGATTTATCAAGAGTACGATTGGCGTCAGCGATTGTTTTCTCGTATTCAAAATCGCTGACATAACGAATGCCTCTTAAAATAAACCTGGCATTGATCTTCCTGCAAAAATTTACCGTCAAACCCTCATACACTGCACCCTCCACCTTTGGTTCATTCTTAAAAATTTCTTTTACCCAGCTTAATCTTTTTTCCGGAGTAAACATTGGCGCTTTGGATGTATTGATGCCAATACCCACTACAATCTTATCAAAAAGCGGTAATGAACGGGTGATGATATCAACATGACCCAATGTAAGAGGATCGAAAGTGCCAGGGAATAAACAGATACGCATTTTGATTGCAGATTTTAGATTTCAGATTTCAGAATTTGCCCGCATTCGATCTACAATCGCAAATCTAAAATCTTAAATTCAGTTTTGAACACTTCGGTCTGAAAGCAAGTATAACACTGCCATTCTCACTGCTACCCCATTCTCAACTTGTTGCAAAATTATTGATTGCTTGCTATCAGCTACATCACTATCAAGCTCCACTCCCCTGTTTATCGGGCCTGGGTGCATCACAACAATATCCTTATTTAAACTATCAAGTAGTTTTCTTTTTACACCATATGCAATATTGTATTCACGCAATGATGAAAACAAAACCTGGTTTTGCCTTTCTAATTGTATTCGTAAAACATTTGCCACATCACACCATTCCAATGTTTGTTTAATATCATAATTTACTTCAACCCCGAATGACTCACGAATATATTTTGGTATTAATGTCGGCGGGCCGCATACTGTAACTTTTGCTCCCATTTTATTCAACAGGTAAATATTACTCATCGCAACACGGCTGTGCATAATATCACCAATGATGGCAACCTTTAGTCCTTCAAGCTCTCCAAATTTTTCTTTCATGGAAAATGCATCAAGCAATCCTTGTGTAGGATGTTCATTCACGCCATCCCCGGCATTAATGATAGCAGCAGGGATATGTTTAGCTAAAAAATGTGGCGCACCACTTGCACTATGGCGCATTACAACCATATCCACTTTCATAGATAAAATATTTCGTACTGTGTCAAGAAGCGTTTCGCCTTTTGCTGCGGAAGAACCGGAAACAGCAAAATTGATCGTATCGGCGCTTAATCTTTTTTCGGCAAGCTCAAAGGAGAATCTCGTTCTTGTTGAATTTTCATAAAAAAGATTGACGATCGTGACATCACGCAATGAAGGAACCTTTTTTACAGGTCTTTGCAAAACTTCTTTGAATTGCTCCGCTGTTCTTAAAATAAGGGAAATATCGTCAACTGTCAGGTCTTTTATACCAAGAAGGTGTCTGGTAGAGAGGCTCATTAAAAAGCGAAGATAGGGTTTTCGGTTTTTTTGATAAAAAAGATTCCTTCAGGACGAGTCAGAGAAAGATCAATTGCATTTTTTAAGAATGTTAGTCCCAATTTTTTTGCCAACCTCAACACCTGTATCAAGGCTGAGACGATAATGTATGCCCCCATAAAGACGGCTGACTGATGCCTCCAGTGCAGCCTGCATAAATGAAGTAAAATCTCTTTCCATCCCTATGTACTCTTTATCCGCATCGTCGTGAAAAGCGAAATTATCACCAAACAATCCGGTAAGTATGGTTGCCGCAGATGCTGATATAGTGCTGTGGCCGCTTGTATATTCCGGAAATGGTGGTGTTTGCAAGTAGGGTTCCCATCTTTTATCAATAAGCCCATTTATAAAAGTAATGGGCCTTACAAAATTGTACCGGTACTTGGTATCCCAGCATGAAATAAAACCTTCAAGCAAACCAACTGCAACCAGTGCATAAGCCCTTGCAGTTTTTATTTCATATGCATTGCTACTACGACAGGCAATGGCAGCAATTCCCATCCAATGCCCTCCGGGGGTTTGTTTTTTGGTATTGTACATTAAATGACCTTTGTGATGACTGACAAAAGGATTGTCGTCCCAGAAATAAGCAATGTCCTGCTGCTCCTTTGAAAGATTATTTACCGTTTCAAAAACTTCTTTGTTCATTTTATAAAAAAAGTTTGTCGTGTCTTTACCAAATGCCGGAGGCGGTCCGGGATCAAACTGGGAAGATGAATCCAGTGACATCGCTTTGATCTTTGTCCAGTAAGGCTCTGCTGCGTCAAGATAATCAGGTGATGTAGGTCGCCATTTACCATCCTGTTCAATTCCGAAATATTTTTCCATGGCCCGGGTTTCTTTGTAATTGTCTGCTTTTGCTCTTTCCATTATTGCAGCCGAAATTGCTTTTCCGAATTCAAATGAGTTATCAAATGTTGTTTCATCCAATGCCCCTTTGAACGGCTCATAAGTTTCATTCTCAAATTTTAAAATGGTGTCTTTTGAAAAAGTCATTTCACGCATGGTGGAATAAAAGGCAACGGAAGCAGCTAAAACATAATTATACTTTTTATCTTTTTGCGGATCTGGCATTTGCGGAAAGTCATTCAGCTTTGATACAATTGATGCTTCGGCAGCATTCTGATGTCGTATCGCTTCGTGTGCAGCCAGCGAGGTATAAGTATATATCCTTGCCGCGACCGGCGGAGAAAAGATGTCGTAAATTATAAGCTCAGTTAAATTCTTTTCATTTTTATGCAACACTTCAGTTGCCTCCGGCAGCTTAGTCTCGCTGCTGGTATTACAACTAAAAAGAATAAAAACTATAACAGGTATTATCCAGGAAATTCTATTCATGTGGCAACTATTAATATGATGTTTATTTATTCCTCATCGTATTTTCAAGTAAAACAACAGAGGGTGAATGTTTTTTCCATCTCGTCATATAGGTAGCTGGCACATTCCCAGCACTCAAAACTGCATTGCCCAATATAATATCCTGGTCACCGTCTTTGTCCATATCCCCAACATCCAGGGTTATCCATCTTCCGTCAGTTACTCCTTCAAATGTAAATCGTCTGAAATCATTTTTACCCGTGTTTTCCCAGTAAATAAAACTCTCTTCAGGGTGCTTTTCATAATCAGGGAAAAATGAAATGGATACCATATCGAAATCGCCGTCATTATCTATATCAGCGGGTACTGCTTTTTGTATTCCATAAACAGGCAAAAAAATGTTTTCCTTAAAATGATTAGTTCCATCGTTAAGGAAGATGCGGATGCCATGATAAGCCTTTAATACAACCGAATAATCTGCATTGTCTCCGTTTGTTGTGAGTATATCCATGAAGCCGTCCTTATTGAAATCAACCAATTGAAAATAATTAGAACCATATACAGGTGGAAAGCGAAGTACCATTTCTTCCCTGAACTTACCGTTTCCTGCATTGTAGTATATAAATATGCCTTCGTCAGCCTGCGCCATCAGTGCAATAATATCAGGTTTACCGTCCCGGTTGAAATCAAAAATCTCGCTGCGAGTGGCGCCTGGGAGATCCCTTAGCAAATATTTTTTATAATGATCGTTCCCTTCATTTTCAAACCAGGCCAGGGAACCATGCCTGAATCCAAATTCACTGATGACGATATCTTCTTTAAGATCACCGTTAAGATCTGCATAGGCAGCATGCACGGGTCTTTGCATACTATCAATAATTATGAGAGGATCTTTCCCTTTCACTGCAAGGGTTAGTTTCCCCAACTTCCCATCTGTTGGTTTCAAAATACCCATGGTTATTACTGGTATGGGGTTCCTTTCCAGGTTTATATCAGTCGCTCCTGTAAACACAGGAAAAGAATCAACCACTTTTAAGTGGGTATCCGATATAAAAAGTTTATCCGCACTACCATCGGCAAAAAAAATCCGGTGACGGATTGTATCAAATTTTACAAGTGTGGTAAATGGAACATCAACCCTGTCATACAAAGAATGCGTTGTAAAATTTTTTAAGCCGGTTTCAATAGGTGGCCATTCTTTCACTCTACCGGGTTGCTGCTCCGGCGCTGTTGACATGTAATACAAAACTATCTTTTCCCATTTTTCATATGGAAACAATTGATCCTTGCGTGCCCTGGTAACGGGCTGATCACCTTCCGGTCCGCTTATATCAAAAGGATTGTAATAGGCATCCACATGCATCAGCTCAGCAATTTTTGGCAACACATCACTCCAGGTTTTTTTATTCAGTAACGAAGGCTCAGGGTAGACATGACATGAGGCACAATATACATGCGATAACTCTTCACCTTCCATGATCACTTTACTCCGTGAGTCAGTACAACCAATAATGCTGTAAAAAAGTAAACCGAAAAGGATCAGGGCAACTAAAAAAAATTTGATTTTCATCTTAAAGATTTATACTTCGCTTTGCCCCTTTTCTGTCTGTAATTGATATGGATCGTGTCCCGGGTCCGGCAATTATACATCTCCCGGACTGAGAATAGAATGAGTTGCCAAAATAAAATTCTTCTTTCCTCTTATTACCATTGTTAAATAGAATTTCAGCACTTACATCACCAGGCAAAACTGAAATCACTTTATTGCTACCCTGTTTTGAAAATACTTTCAAGGCTCCCTGGTTCTGAGTAGCCAGCAACAATGGCTTTTCATCAAATGATCTTATCCATGCAAGTCCTTTACCATCACCCGGTATATACAATCCGCTTTGCTGTATATCAAGAGTAATAAAATTTCCTTTTCCATCTCCCCGCAGCACCAATCCATTGAATGCATCATAACGACCTGTGCCGATCTCAATACCAAAATCATTGCCATTGATAATTAAATCAAGATTATTATCTCCATTCACATCATCCACAATGGTTGCAAATACACTTGAAAGTTGCGCCTGCACCGGTAATTGTTTTATTTCAAATTTTCCGCCACCATTATTTTTTATAAAACAACTTGCAAGGCAATCAGCATAGAGTTTTAGTGATTGCTCCATTTCCTGTTTAGTAAGCGTCTTATCAATTGTAGCTACTGCATATGAATTATAATTCGTAAACCGGGCTTTGAAAGCGATCATTTGCTTAATCATATCATCACGGCCAAATGCCGGAAACTCCTGCAATTTATTTTTCTTGTCCGGAAGAAAAAGTGAAGGAATAGCATCATAACCTCCATCTTTATTAAAATCACCCGCATAAATTTTTACAGGGTATTTTTTCGAAGCTTTATAAAATGTATTCAACCCTGTATTACCTGCTATATAATCCATGTCGCCATCGTTATCAAAATCACCAGCCGACAAACTGCTCCACCAGCCATGCAAAGTATCCAGGCCGGATGATACGGTGACATTCCTGAATTTTCCTTTTTCATTTTTAAATAAAGTTAACGGCATCCATTCACCGGCTAGTAACATATCAGTCATCCCATCATTATCAAAATCTGTCCAGAGCATATCACAGATCAGCCCGATATCCACAAGTCCCGGAGCGATTTCTTTTGTTACATCAATAAAACGTACTGATCCTGGTTTACTATCATTCCTTAAAATGTAAGATGAAACAGGCAAAGGATATTTCTCCGGGGAAACTCTTCCACCTACAAATAGATCCAGGTCTCCGTCACTATCATAGTCGGCTGCCTTTACACAACTCTTACTGATGTTAGATGGAGGAACAACATTTAAATCCTGCGTGAAGTTTCCTTTGCCATCATTGATATAAAACCGGTCTATGTAATTATCTGAACCTTTAGAATTTTCATAACCTCCTCCGGCAATAAATAAGTCGAGGTCGTGATCATTATCAGCATCAAATAGAAGAACACCCCCATCCTCCTGTTTTTTATTTTCCATGCTTGCATCCGGTTGCAGAAATTTTTCTATAAATCTGCCATTGGGTTGTTGCAGAAAAAAAATTCCAGAGTAACCATACGACCCGCTGACAAAAAAATCTTCATGCTGATCTCCATTCACATCACCTACCGCAATGGCCGGACCATACTGGCTAAACTTGTGCGGTAATAATTTTTGTACACTGAAATCAATATAATCTCTTTCCTTGTGCAAAAAAGAAATACCTGTGGTAGAGGTAATATCCTGCAAGAATGGTTGTGCTGCATTACTAACCATATTCTCAATGGAAAGATCGCCTGTTTTTTCAATTGTAATTACCTGGTTTGATTTTATGTTAGCCAGTATTTGAACTTTCCCATCGGGCCAGGTAACTTTAATATTTTTTGCAAGAGTATCCTTGCCCAATCCAAAATGAATATATGGTTCCATCGTGGAGAGGTAACCGCGGTAAGGTGTTTGCTCATGCACCTGCATTTTTCCATCTCCGTATTGTATCTCTACAAATGCGCCAAGTCCTTCTTTATTACCTTTTTCATTTTTCAAACGGATGCGAAGGAAATTCGAAGTATTATTATTTTTTGTTCCCTCCAGGTTGTTCCTATAAACATGGGCGGAATCATTTATGTTATTTACAATATAATCCAGGTCACCGTCATTGTCGAGGTCGGCGTATGCAGCACCATTGGAAAAGGTGGGTAACTCTATTCCCCATTGATCAGTAACATTTGCAAAGGTGAGATCGCCGTTATTCCGATAAGCATAATTGCGAAGTTTGACTGCAGGGATCTGCTCCAGCAACATTTCTTTTGGAGCATAATTTTTTGTGTTTGTTCGGTACGCTATAAAGTCATGATCTGTTACATCTCTTGGAAACCCATTGGTGACAATCACATCGCGGAAACCATCGTTATCAAAATCTGCAACTAATGGCGCCCAACTCCAGTCAGTAGAAGAAAGACCTGAGTAAAATGCAATATCACCGAATACAGGATGTTTCACTGAATCAGTGCCGGAACGAAATCCTAAATTTAATTGCACCGTATTCCTGACATATTGATACTGGTAATTGTATTCCCTGGTATTGATATAAAAGGAATAATTATTCGGATTCAACATCATCTTCTTTCGGAAATTATCCTCTGGCAACATATCCAGAGCGATAATATCCTGGAGACCATCATTATTAATGTCAGCAATATCATTACCCATTGCTGAAAAACTGGTATGCTTTAGGTACTCTGTGGCCCGGTCAGTAAAAGTTCCGTTCCCATTATTGATATACAAAATGTCATTAGAGATATAATCGTTGGTTACATAAATATCAGGCCAACCGTCTTTATTAATATCGGCAATATGAACACCCAACCCATATCCTTCAGTTAATATTCCAGCCTCGTTTGAAACATTGCGAAATATTGGATGCTTTAAGGAATCATTCCAGTCATTCCGATAAAGTCGCCCTGTGCCAGGTGAACTACCATCGGTAATTGTATATTTATATTTATTGGGATAATGATCAGGTTCCAGGCGATCAACCAACACATAGAGATCAAGATCGCCATCCCTGTCATAATCAAAAAAAGCCGCATTGGTAGATTGAGTTGTATCAGCGATTCCATACGCTGAAGCCATTTCTTTAAAAGAAGGTTCCCCTTTTTTATTCAACCCCTGGTTTATATAAAGCATATTGGTCCGTGCTTCAGGATTGCTTTTAAAAGTGGCGCATACATAAATATCCAACAGATCGTCATTATTGATATCAACCAATGCCACTCCCGAACACCAGCGGCCTTCACCGGTCGCACCACTGTTTTCAGTAACATCAACGAAATGCATATCTCCTTTGTTTAGGTAAAGCTTGTTACTTACCATATTGCCTGTGAAATAAACATCCTGTAGCCCATCATTATTAAAGTCGCCGATAGCTACACCACCACCATTATAAACATATTCATTGTCTATTATGTTAACCGAATCGTTTTCAGATATGCGATTACTGAATCCAATTGACGTCGTCCCCGGTTCAAGTAAAGTGAAGAGTGTTTCCTTTTTGGATTCACAGGAAAAAATAAGCATTGATAAAATAGTAACCAGTAAATGCGTCTGCAGGATTCGTTTCATCATTCCTATTTATTTTTCTGGTTTTGCTTTAGAGAATAATTACTGAATCTTCTAATATCACTAAATTGAAATCATTCTACTTCGCCTGTTATACTCAAAACCATTTCAGCTGGTTCTGTGTTTGTATCAATCATAGCTGTACGCTGTTGTTTCCCTTTTCGGCCTTTACCAAGAAATACCACTGTAATTTCTTGTGTCCCCCCCGGAGCAATCGGTTCCTTAGAACAAAAGACTCTTACACATTCGCAAGAACCAATCGCCTTATATATAAGCAATGGAGCTTTACCGGTATTTTTGATAATGAATTTATGAATTACAGTATCGGTTTCTTTTATTTTTCCAAAGTCCCAGGATGTTTCTGAATAGGATGCGGTGGTGATATACATTTTATCTTTATCCGCTTCTATCGGTCCCTGGTATTCTCCTTCGCTATCTTTCTCGTTCCAGAAATGAAACTTGTTATCGAGTACGATCAGCGCCGCACCAATTACCGCTCCCGCCAGTATAACCTGGAACCATGTATTTCTCAATATATTTTTCATGCTCATTATTCAATTGTTGTTAATGTTTTTTACTTCGTTTCTAAAAAAAGTAAAGCATCATTATTTCTTGCCATTACCAATTTCTTTTTTTGTTTCCCTGCCAACAATATTACATCCCTGAATTGCGATTGAAATTCTAACCCGGAATTTTGTGCAGGAATATATTCAAACCCTCCTTTACCATTTCCTTTCAGAAAATAAACAGCCCTTGCATCCATTCTTCCTAGGTCTGGTTTTACATCATAAAAATTACCGACAGCAAAAATATCGGTGAAGCCATCATGATCGAAATCATCCGTAGTTATTCCAAATATGGGTGAAAGTTGAGCCTTACCCGTTAACGGAATCAATTTAAAATTCTGATTGCCATCATTAATTAATAAAGAAGAAGCTAATGTCTGTACCTGTAGCTTTTTTGATTTATTCAATCCCTCTTCACCTGCTACGTCCGCGATACTTTTGCCTGCGTAATCTTTATATAATAAAAACTTTTTCCTCAAAGCAGGCATTTGAGAAGTAATATCAGTTTTTGAATTAAACAAATGGCTTTTACCATCGGACCAATAATAAGTAAGCAAGCTTTCTGTCGTACCATTATTGTCAAAATCATTAACGTAAAGTTCCATCGGTTTTTCCGGTGAAGCTTTTAGTCTTGAGTTAAGTCCGAAGTTACCCAAGACAAAATCCATATCACCATCGCTGTCAATATCCGCTGGTTGAATACAATTCCACCAGCCGGA
>DATDCP010000272.1:0-5093 GCA_036524255.1 Chitinophagaceae bacterium | reverse complement strand
GCCGGTGAGACTTAAGAAATGTTTTGTGCGACCCGTGATCGCTACTTCGCAATGTTCAATATCAACAAATTTTATTGTATCGCCGATCAGGTAACGCCAGGCGCCGGCATTTGTACTCATCAGCAATGCATATTCTTTTCCCTCCTCCACCTCGTGTATCAATTTTACTTCGGGATTGGGAATAACGTTTCCTTCCTGGTCAAAATTCTTATCATCGAATGGAACAAATTCAAAGAAAATATTATTATCAAGAACAAGCTTCATTCCTTTTGCATGTTCTCTTGTTTTATAACCGATAAATCCTTCGCTTGATAAATAATTCTCGATATAAACGATCGGTTTATCCAGTAACTTTTCAAATCCTTTTTTATACGGTTCAAATGCTACACCACCATGAACAAAGAATCCGAGGTTGGGCCATATCTCGTGAATGTTTTTCACTTTGTAATGTTCGATCACCATTTCCATGCACATCTGGCACCATGCAGGTACGCCAACAATGTAGCCGATATCCCATTCACGTGCATGCTCAACTATTTCGTTTAATTTTTCTTTCCAATCTTTCATTGCGGCAATTCTTCCTCCCGGTTTATAAAAAGTCTGAAACCAGAATGGTCTTTTTTTAGCAAGTATGCCACTAAGATCGCCGGCATACCAACCCGCTTTTCCTTTTTGCAGATCTGTTGCACCGCCGATCATCAGGAAGCCTTTTGTTATTGCATTATATGGAAGATTCTCATAGCTAAAGAGTGTGATCAATTGTTTAAGGTAGTTAATGGTATTGCTGCGGAGCATTTCTTTTGTAACAGGTATGTATTTACTTGCCGCTTCAGAAGTACCCGAACTAAGTGCATAGTATTTTATTTTCCCGGGCCATGCAACATCGGGAACACCTTCCAATGTTTTCTTCCACCACTCAGAATAAATTTTATTATAATCATGTACGGGAACCAATTCCTGGAAACTCTTTCCAGGATTTTTGCTTAAAAGAATATCATCAAAACGATACTGCTGGCCAAACTCCGTGAACCTTGCTTTACGAAGTAATTTTTTTAAAACCCTGGTCTGTTGTCGCTGCGGATCATTTTGAGGAATACGTAATGCTGCAGCGATCGCTTTAGGAATTTTTATGTCTATTATGTTGGCCATTGGGTGTTACTAAGTTACGATTGTTCAAAGGATTAGGAGGCGAATATACAATGATGTAGTGAATAGCAATTTGATATGTGTTTAACGGAAAGGCAATGTAAGCATCGACATCATTTTTCGAATACCTATTCCTGCGTGCAAAAATAATTTGTATAGAGTTGATTTGTCATTGTAATGCTTTTTTACAAACAATTTCATGGCGCCATAAAAGTCCTTTACGTACTTATAATTATAGATTGTGCTGCCACCTTTTAAATGTGTAATACTGATCTTGCCGAGGTAATAATTTTTAAATCCCAATTGATTTATGCGTAAACTGAGATCAATATCTTCTCCATACATAAAAAATGTTTCGTCAAAGCCATTTATTTTTTCAAACACTGGTTTTTTTATCATCATAAAAGCGCCGGATAAAACGTCAACGGGATTGTTTTCATTTTCTGGTAAATGACCCTGGTAATATTTTGCAATCGTTTTTGAGCCCGGAAAAATTGCTGTTAATCCGAACAGTTTATAAAAAGATGCAGAAGGAGATGGCAGGCCACGTTTTGATTCTTTTAAAAATTCCCCTTTGTCATCCAACATTCGTACACCAACTGCGCCAGCATCAGGATGTGTTTTAAAAAAAGAAATACAATCTGTCAAACATGTTTCTGATAAAATTGTATCGGGGTTGAGGAAAAGAATATGATCGCCGGAAGAAATTTTAAATCCCTGGTTGCATGCTTTAGCAAAGCCAAGGTTTTCATTATTAAAAATAAATTTTGCTCCCGGGAATTTTGCTGCCAGATTTTCTTTGCTTCCATCAGTTGAATTGTTGTCAACGATAATGGTCTCTCCATCTATTATCTGCATAGCTTTTTGTACTGAAAACATGCAATTTTCAAGTAACCCCATTGAATTATAGCTCACAATAATTACAGACAGTTGCATAAATCTGCTTCAAATCTAAATTCTAATCCCGACATATTTGGGGGCGGTAATCAAAATCCGAAAGTTATCTTTGCCCATGCTTAAACAAACACTTTTAGAGGCGGTAATGGCAGGCGGAGCAGAGTTAAAACGGTTTTTTAATGGTGATTTCAAAATTTCTCAAAAAGAAGGAATAAATAACCCGGTAACCGAAGCTGATCATGCTTCTGAAGCGGCAATAATTAAGATCATAAAAAAGAATTTTCCCGAACACCAGGTATTGGCCGAAGAAACAGGTGAACATATCCGCGATTCTAACTATAAATGGATAATTGATCCGATAGATGGTACTATAAATTTTGCACATGGTATTCCTCTTTGTTGTGTCGCCATTGCAATTGAAAAAGACAAAGAAATAATAATGTCTGCGGTATATGCCCCGATGCTTAATGAATTATTTTTTGCTGAAAAGGGAAAAGGCGCCACACTTAATGATAAAAAAATTTCTGTTAGCGAAATAACAACTGTGCTTACATCAAATCTTGTAACGGGCTTTCCATATACTTATATAAATATGCCGAATGGCCCATTGGAAGTTTTCAGTCGTTTAATAAGAAAAGGTGTTCCAGTAAGGAGATTAGGATCTGCATGTATTGATCTTTGCTGGGTTGCCTGCGGAAGGTTTGATGGCTTCTATGAACATAAATTAGAAGCATGGGATAGTGCGGCAGGTTATTTAATGGTAGAAGAGGCGGGTGGAAAAGTAACAGATCATGAAGGAAAAAAATTTTCTCCTTATCAACATAGAATAATTGCAACAAATGGAAAGATACATGATGAGTTATTGGGGGTTATAAAAAATGAAGTTGAATTGTAGATTTCGGATTGCAGATTTTAGATTTTATTTGAAGTTCAATGGATAAAAAGGAATTACAAAAGAGATTTAAGAGCCTTGCCATTAAAACTGGAAAGCTTTGCATTAAACTAGCATTCAATCCCCCTAATAAAGTTTATATCGATCAGATAATACGAAGTTCTACTTTCTCCGCAGCCAATTATCGATCCGCATGTCGGGCTAAGTCAAAAGCTGATTTCATAAATAAATTGAAAATTGTTGAAGAAGAGCTGGACGAAACAATGTTTTTTTATGAAATGATAGCAGAATTCAATTCAGAATTAAAAAAAGAATTGAGAGAACTTTTTATTGAGGCAAACCAATTACTTTCTATTATTGTTGCATCTATTAATACTACAAATAGTAATATTATTAAGGAAAATGGCCAGAAAATCCGAAATCTGAAATCTAAAATCTAAAATGGAAAATCGTACTGAAATATCATCCCTCGGTGAATTTGGTTTAATAGAGCATTTGACCAACAATATTGAGTTACAAAACGCATCATCCATTGTTGGTGTTGGTGATGATGGCGCTGTTATCGATCATTTTGGAAAACAAACCGTCATTACAACAGATCTTTTGATCGAAGGGGTACATTTTGATCTTATGTATACTCCTTTAAAACACCTGGGCTATAAAAGCGTTATTGTTAACCTGAGTGATGTTTATGCAATGAACGCCACGCCAACACAAATTACAATGAGTGTAGGTATTAGTAACAGGTTTAGTTTAGAAGCGATCGATGAGTTTTATGAAGGTGTTTATGCCGCATGTGAAAAGTATGGAGTTGATCTAATTGGCGGCGATACCGCTTCCTCGCAAAAAGGGTTTATAATTTCAGTGACAGCTATTGGTGAAGTGACTCCTGATAAGTTCGTAAAAAGAAGTACCGCACAAAAAGGAGACCTCCTTTGTGTAACCGGAGACCTTGGAGGGGCTTATGTCGGTCTGCTTTTTTTAGAGAGAGAAAAAAAGATCTTCGTAGAGAACCCTTCGATCCAGCCTGACCTTGAAGGAGAGGCGTATGTCGTTGGACGGTTACTGAAACCAGAAGCAAGAAAAAATATCATTGAGTTCCTTGAGGCACAGTCCATTACGCCTACAGCGATGATGGACATCAGCGATGGATTAAGCTCGGAGATCTTACATATTTGCAAACAAAGCAATTTGGGTTGTATTTTGTATGAGGAAAAGATCCCGGTAGCAGAAGAAACGAAAAATGCGGCGTTCAAATTTGAAATTGACCCAACAGCCTGTGCTTTGAGCGGTGGTGAAGATTATGAATTATTATTTACCATTCCTCAATCTGATTACGATAAGATCGTTTTAAGTGAAGAAATAAGTGTGATCGGCTATATGGCCGACGCCGCTGAAGGAGCGAAAATTATTACCAAAGGGAACAATACATACCCCATCACTGCGCAAGGTTGGGATGCATTGAAGAAATAATAAGTCGAATTCGTATATGAAAACACTGTTCAAAAAGCAATGTGTGATTGGCAATTGGCAAGCAGATACTTCTCGTAGCAGAACGGGTATTTCTTTTTTATTTATTGTGTATTGCTTTTTGTCAGTTATCATGCTCGGCTCATGTTCCGTTTCTAAATCTTCTTTCACTCCTTCAAAAAAATATTCTCCTGAACAATTAAATAAAGATTACGCCATCTTTCGCGGAGCATTGGAAGAATCACATGCGGGAATTTATTGGTACACTCCAAAAAATGAAATGGATAATTATTTTGAATGGGGCAAAAGTCAAATAAAAGATTCTTTGAATGAAGAAGATTTTAGAAAAATATTGAGTTATGTTATTTCAAAGATCAATTGCGGGCATACTGTAACAAGAGGTTCAAAGGCCTCTATGAATTACCGGGACACAAACAATAATAAAATTTTTCCCCTTAGTTTAAAGATCTGGCCTGGTAGTTCCGACGACACAGCAACTGTGGCCGCCAATCTTATTCGAAAAGACACCGTACTCACAAGAGGTGTTGTTGTAAAAAAGATAAACCACCAGCCAATAGCAACGATCCTTGATACACTTTGCCAATACATCTCAAGCGACGGTTACAACATGACTCATAAATACCAAACATTGAGTAACCGTGGTGGGTTTGGGGCCGCATTTACTTCA
>DATDCP010000271.1:0-7908 GCA_036524255.1 Chitinophagaceae bacterium | reverse complement strand
TTCATACATCGGATGAACGGAGATTGATATTTTGCCAGATACCTGGCCCACTGTTCCAGCTTTCGTAGTATGTGCTCTCCACACCTGCATCGTTTTTTCTTTGTCATTAACGATGATCAGGCCGCAGCGCAAAAGCGAAATTCCAAACTTATCCAGCTCGTTGAACAATACACCTATTGCATTTCCAACATCATCACTACTACGCATTGCCATTGTGCTTGCCCTCACCCGCTCAAGGGAAACTTCAATTTGAGCTTCCTGGATCTGCATTTCACTTGTTTGCAGATCAATAAACCGCTGGTATAATCTTTCAAATTCAATGGCCATCCTTTTTACCACTTCTTTTTCTTCAGGGGTGGCCTCCCTTGTATGACCAAATCCCACGTATCCAAATTTGCAATAACCCTGGGTAATGAATAAGCCATTTGGAAAATCTTCCGGGAAAAACTTTGCGTCGTCAGGTACAGCTGAAAGAATTTCCTGGAACAATTGAAATACATAGGGAAGGATCTCATAAGGATACATATGAGCGTTTACCTGGTCAGGCCCACCTTTTTTCCAGTTTTCAACACTTTCTTTCCACGCCTCTACTGCATCCATATCAATTTTTTGCTCTGCCTGTACACGCCGGCCCATTCTGCCAGTCGTGCGGTACGAAAACCTATTATTTTCCAGGTCAAATAATGTGAGATGAGAAAATACCGGCGAAATACCTAAGAGATCGTATTGCTCAAAAAGAACTGACAACACATCGCTTAATTCATTTGAATTATGCATGCCCATCGCTCTGGCCCGAACCCGTTCCAAAGCGGCTTCGATCTCCAGTTCCCGGTTGCTTTGTGCAAGTTGCTTTTCTAGTTCAGCAACTTTTAATTGAAGATTTTCTGATTGATCGATCATTTGAATTAGCTCCTTCACTCTTCTTTGAATTTCCTATGGAGGTTGAAGTTAAAATAAAGCGGCGAAATTCATTCAAACAGGATTACGGATCCACCTGCCCCCGTTAAATGTTTAGTTAACTTCTGCTAGTGGTTCATATCAGATGGATGAGCAGCTGATTGTTAGTATGACCGGCACAATTGTTTCAACGTGTAACTTTTATGGCCTGCGTACCGGTCGACCGACGATGTCGGCTCCTGTATTTTAAGAAAGTAATTTTGTCCAAGAATCTTCAAACTCATTTCATAAATTTGGCACAACTAAATACACTATTATGAAATACTTTTTGATGTTATTATTCCTCGGAGGAAGTTTAACCATTTTTGCTCAAACAAAAATTGATGGGAACTGGAAAGGTACAAGGGAAACACCTGATGGTACATTTGAAGTTAATTACACATTTAAGGTAGATGGTAAAACGCTTACTGGCATGTTGAAAGCTCAATTTGGCGAATTTCAACTGGAGAACGGCAAAATTGATAGTAATAAAATTTCTTATTCGGTCACATTCAACGGTACGACTGTTAACAGTACAGGTGAGATCCTTAATGAAAATGAGATCCTGATCAAAAACGAATTTGGGGAAATGAAATTAAAAAGAGTGAAGACCTAATTGTTTCAGTTCCCCGTTGTGGGTCGTGTTCCCTCTTTCTTCAAACCAATAAAGAATTTTTAAAAATATTGGATTGTTATGCTTAGTCTCGATAGCTATTGGGAGTAACTAAGCAATACCCAATCGCATTTTATCAGGACTTTCATTCCCTTCATCTAAGCACTTAATTTCTATCCAGGACTTCACGATCTCAAGGGGAAATTAATTACGACATCAGCTAACTCGTGTTTATCCATTTCTTCGGTTTATTGGGCTGTGATCTTTAAGCTCCACTTTTTATCTCCATTCATGGTATTGTAAAAGTTTATGTTCTTCCTGGCCGGAATTATTACAAACAACGGCGTTTGTGCTATAAAAGTCGCAATCAGAAAAACAGGCAGTAGGACAATGGTAACAGTAGCCGCAACTATTACTCTGCCTGTTGTAGTAAATCCAATATACTTAAGTGCCGAATCAGCATATATGATCTGTTTGAAATTTTTATTAATTGGAGTAAAAGTTATTTGATGTTCTCCAATTTCTGTGATCTCAGCTTTTATGATCTTTCTTTTTCCTTTGTTGTTTTCTCCTTCCACCCAGACTTTTTTCCCTGGTTTAAAAACGAAAGTTTTACCCGAGCCGATCTTCGAAATTTCAATGGTCTTTTCATTTTGTTTTTTGATGGGATCTTGTTTTTCATTCTGGTTGAAAGAAGAATTGTCAGTTTGAGAGATCGCATTTAAGAATGTAGTACATATAAGGAGGCCAAAACTGAATCTTAGCCCTGCTTTTTTTAATATCTGTTTCATAAATGTTGTTTTAAGTTTATTTAATAACTCAAAACTAGTTTCTCATTGAGGTCAGCTTTAATTGAATTTCGCATTTCGTATTCCGCCTTTTGCATTTTTTGCAACCGATCTTCAGTCTCTGTGAGGGCATCTAAATATTCTGTAATAAAAGGACAAGGGTCTGTACAGTGTGGCCAATAGATTACCGGGCCCTTGAGGACAGCGTCTGCAAGTTTCAAATAAGCGTTGCTATTTTCACTTGTGCTCTGGGCAGGTTACTGCAAAAATTGATAAATAGAATTGTTGTAGTACAAGAGTGCCCTTCGCATAGCTCTGGGTAAACTGTGCAAGAGAAGCATCATAGTAGCAACCTGACTGTCGGCTGGCAGCCTGGCTCTTAAAAATATGAGGGTTGTTTTATTTAATTATTTCGCCATACTCTGGTTTCCATTCCCATTTCCACCGGCGGTGGCTCCAAAGCCACATATCGGGATATTGCCTGATCCCTTCTTCCAGGTAATCCACAAATTTTCCAGTAAGCTCCTGTTCCGTCAATGAAGCAGGGTCATTTGTGGCAAGTTTAAAAACTGCTTTATAATATCCGCGGCGAGGTTTATGAATAAATCCAAACACAACTGCTGTATCATTTAATATAGCACCCTTGGCCGGGCCTTTTAAAAATGGCGTTGGCTTTTTAAAAAAATTAAACCACCATGCATTACCCGGATGACCGGGGCTTTGATCGGCTATTAATCCGAGTAGGTAATGTGTATCTCTGTAAGGCTCAAATTCTTCACGCATAGAGGTTGCCTTTAAAAAAATTGCGCCATTACGGGTTCGCAGCTTATAAAATAATCTTTCGAAAATTTTATTCTTTATCGGCATATAAACAGCCAAAAATTTGAATGCCGTGTAATTTGTCAATATCGAATTTCCCCATTCCCAATTAAAATTATGACCAATGTGTACCTGTACACTTTTACCTGTTGACTCGAGAGATCGTATCAATTCCCAGTTTGCAGTAAACCGTTTTGTTATAAATTTATCTGATACTGAGATCATCTTGATGGTCTCTAAAAACATATCAAAAAGATTCTTATAAAATTTTTTTGCAATAACTAATCTTTCCTTTTCAGTTTTTTCGGGAAAGGCCTGTAACAGGTTAGCCATTACAACTTTTTTTCTGTACCCAAAAACAGGATAAAAAAAGAAATAAGCAATGTCAGAAAAAAGGTAAAGCACTCTTAAAGGCAATAATGAAAATGCATAGAGGAAACCGTAAACGATATAGTACATTATGCGAAGATAAGAACGATGAAGTGGCTCAGTTCCTTTGGATTTTCCAAATGATCTGCTCTAAAGGGGTCCTTCGGGCAATAAAAGAAATTGTTTGTAGAATGCTTTTCTATTCTTTAATGCAATTACAATCTACCAGGGTCTTGTCATACCGAGACTGTGTTTTTAATTTATTAGTTTAAATGAATCTAAGCGAGGTATCTCAGAGTTTAACGAACCTGAGATACCTCGACTATTATTTCCTATGTAAGCAAGTGCACAAGATCAACCGTCTCGGTATGACAAGACCCTGCGGAACAGCCGCTCCTTTCTTTCTTTTGTTTTCCCAAAAGAGAGAAAAAAAGAAAAGGGCAGCCAAAACCAAATGCTCCGCTGGTTTTGGCAGGCCAACGCTTCAAACCAATAAAGAATATTTCGGTTCCTTCGGGGAGCTTCCAACTAACTTTCAATGATTGACAGGGAAGTGGATGGCTATGATTTATAATCCTACCAGGAATTGAAGCAAATTCTCCAAATCTTTCCTGCTATTAAAGTTGATGTTATTTTCCTTTAAATATAAATTTAGTGCAGCACTTTGTTTGGAAAACTGCCGCAACAAGTTTTTCCTGGTAGCTAAAAAAAACCGCTTGTATTTATCTCCAAAATAGTATTGTGTTTTTTTTGTCAGTATTATATCTTCCTTTGAAACCAGTTTGTAAATGCTTTTGTCGACCATCAATGAGTTATAACTATCTATTGAACTGGTAGGGCTTGCCATATCATGTCCGCCGATCTTATTTCTGCCTGTGACCATGAGCGTTTGTTTTGCGGCAAGCTTAATCCCATTGGTGTCTTTTATAATTTTTACGTATCCATCATCATAATAAAACACATCATTATTAATACGAATAAAATTGATTGTGGCCGCATTGGTAATTTTAAGTGTGTCGCCTTTTAAATCTAAATATTGCATTTCACCTGAAAACCGGTGATAATTAAGCTTTGCCGTGGTACTATCTCCCGTTCTAAAGAAAACTTTGCCATAAACAAATTGTGGATATTCACACAGGTCTGTTATTGACACTGATTCATTGAAGCTTGCTCCGGCTTTGATGATAATAGTACTATCCTGTGCATGCAAGCGGGAGCAATAAACAAGGACAAAGAGTAGCAGTACTCTCATAATTAAACATAAATGATTTACAGGTTACTCTAAATTAATAAGAAATGATTGGTTTCTGTTTGGGCTCAATATAGTTCCTTTCCTTCAGTTCCTTCGGGTGTTTAACTAATCTGTAATAAAAGAGAACTGTCCACGATCCTGATAGCTATCGGGATGCAAACAATGCTTATCTGTGGGCAACTCGTGTGAGTTGTGTTCCTTCGTACTTAAAGCCAATAATTATTTATTATTCTTTAAGATCGAACATGCACTTCAAATATATGTTCAACTCCATCGTCTAATAGTTGTATTGCATTTCCTTTTCCTTCGCCTGCTTCACTTTTCCACCATGACTCTTCGTTTGCTTTCAACTGGTAGACGGTAATATGATAAGTAGATGACCCATACTTGTATTGTATCTTAACCGATGGCCATTCAGAGGGGAAACAGGGATTAAATTGTAATTGATCTTTTTTTAATTCGATCCCGAGAAGGGAGCCGATGATAAATTGATACATCCATCCCGCTGAACCAGTATACCACGTCCACCCGCCTCGCCCCCGGTGAGATTCGTTGGCATAAACATCCGCAGCTATTACATAAGGTTCTACCTTGTACACTTTCATTGATTGCATATCTGATGCATGGCCCAAAGGCTGTATCATACTAAACAATTCCCAAACTTTATCACGATCCCGTAATGCTGCAAATGCCATTAGTGTCCAGATGGCCGCATGTGAATATTGTCCACCATTCTCTCTTACTCCGGGTACATAACCCCGAATATAACCGGGACTGGGACCATTTGCATCAAATGGCGGATCGAGTAACTGGATTATTTTCAGATCTCTTTTGACAAGCCATTTGTCAAGAGAATTCATTGCCATCTTTTTTCTTTCATCACTTGCGGCGCCTGATAATACCGACCAGCTTTGTGCTATAGCATCAATACGACATTCGGTATTTTCTTTTGAACCCAGTGGTGATCCATCATCGAAGTAAGCACGGCGATACCATTCTCCATCCCAGCCTGATCTCTCAATGTTGGATTGAAGTGTTGCCGCTTCTTTTTTGCAGGACTCTGCAAACAAACTATCTCCATTAGTCGATGCGATAGCCGAAAATTTAATAAGCACGTCATAAAGAAAAAATGCAAGCCATACACTTTCTCCTCTGCCTTTATTACCTACACGATCCATTCCATCATTCCAGTCGCCAGCGCCGATCAGTGGCAGACCGTGTTCACCAAAACGGTGACTGTACTTTATAGCACGGACACAGTGTTCGTACAAATTGCCTGAAGCGTTCAGCGAAACAGGAAGATCATAAAGCGAATCTTCGCCTTCGTATAAAGTGCGGCTTTCAAGAAATCCTATCTGCACCTGCAAAATATCTGAATCACCTGTAGCAGTAATATATCGTGACACGACAAATGGTAGCCATAAAAGATCATCAGAACAACGTGTACGAACACCACGACCTTCAGGCGGATGCCACCAGTGTTGCACATCACCTTCTACAAATTGCCTTGATGCGCTTAATAATATTTGTTCTCTTGCCATTGCAGGTTGCGTATGTAATAAAGCAAGTACGTCCTGCAACTGGTCTCTGAATCCAAAAGCGCCACCTGATTGATAAAATCCACTGCGGGCAAACATTCTGCAAGCAATTGTTTGATAAGTGAGCCATCCATTCGCTAAAAAGTTCAAGGCTGTATCGGGAGTTGTTACCTGTACAGCGCCTATTATTTCCTGCCAGTAATCTTTTACACGCTGCAACGATTGAAGAATTGGTTCCCTGTTACTGAATTGTTGTAACAAAGCGGCCGCTGCACCGCTATTCTTTTCGTTCCCGATCTGGAATATGATCTCTTTTTCGCCACCAGTCAACAGATCAAATTTTACATGTAGAGCAGCACAAGGATCCATGGCTGCACCAATTCTTCCGGAAAGTTTTTTTCTATACAAAGCCTGGGGATTAGAAAGATCCCTGTTTCTTCCAATAAATTCCGTGCGATCTGCAGTGTAACTAAAATTGTATCCGCCTTCCACTTTAAAATAACTGACACGTTCAGCAAAGGCTGAATTGTACCGGTTACGTAATAACAGGGCACCGGTGTTTTGATCTTGTTCGGAGAAGATATGTATATTGGTTTTAGATCGTACATCACCGAGGATGATCTCAAGAAATCCCATTGCCGAGAGTTTACGTTTCTGTTCCGATTCGTTTTTCACTTTCAGCACAATAAATTTTACGGGATGATCTTTATCTACGAATACTGACATTTCAGAATGAATACCATCTTCTTTATGTTCAAAAATGCTATAACCGAATCCATGTGTTATAATGTAAGGTCCGTTTCCTGTTTTCGGGAATGGCGAAGGGCACCAGAAGTTACCCGTTTCTTCATCACGTAAATAAAAAGCTTCACCACCCGCATCACTAACGGGGTCATTGCTCCATGGTGTGATGCGATATTCATGTGCATTGATAGCCCAGGTATAGGCTGATCCATTTTCAGAGACAACAGAACCGAACTGCGGGTTCGCAATTACATTCACCCATGGTAACGGCGTAGTTTTGTTTTCATCGGTAATAATTTTGTATTCTTTTCCATTTCGTGTAAAACCTCCGGTTCCGTTAAAGAACATTAGATCGTTGGGTAATGTTATAGCGGTTTGTTGTATTGGTGAAGAAATGGTTTTTGTCTCCAGTAAAGCAGCTAATGGCTTATCAGGAATTTGTGATGTAACCTGTTCCAGTAAACTGCCTTTGATATCAGATATGATAATGCGGGCTACACTTTCGAAAAGCAAACGGTCCTCTGAAGATAATTGGTCTGCAGATTTTACAAAAATACCGCCGGCTCTTTGTTGTCCCGGTATGTTTGCTTCTGCAGTTACCAATCCGAGGATCTGTTCCTGTAAAAATTGGCGATAGGAGCCGTGATCCTCATTCCAGATAACAAGGTCAACGGAAAGCCCTTTTAATCTCCAGTAGGCATGTGCCTTCACCATCTGTTTTACCAATTCAACACTTTCCTGTTCATAAATATGAAGCAAAACAATGGGCAGGTCACCCGAAACAGAGTGACTCCAAAGACCAGATTGTCCCCGATAATTATTTTGGATCACCGCTGCATCAGCACGCAG
>DATDCP010000270.1:0-2362 GCA_036524255.1 Chitinophagaceae bacterium | reverse complement strand
AAATCGTTCCCACATTTCAGTGAAGAAAAGAACCATTAGCCCTTTTGGGTGCTTGCCAGTTTTTGGTGCTTGATTCATACAATCGTTTTTAATTAACTAATCAGAGTTGAGGAAATATATTTGGCCAAAATAAACAAAATCATTCACTAAGTAATTTTTCATACTTGTTTAAGATTCTTGCCCGATATTCGCAATGCTTTTAAAAACCAAGATCCAATATGCGTGTCCTTTTACTTGGCGCCGGCGGTCGTGAACATGCTTTTGCATGGAAAATTTCTCAAAGCCCACTTTGTGAAAAACTTTTTATTGCTCCGGGCAATGCCGGTACTTCTCAATGCGGAACCAATCTTGAATTTGGTGTGAATGATTTTGATGCAGTAAAAAAATGCTGCATAGACGAAAAGATCGATCTTGTTCTTGTTGGTCCGGAAGAACCATTAGTTAAAGGCATTACCGATTTTTTGATAAGTGATCCGCAATTAAAGGATCTTGATATTATAGGCCCATCAAAGAACGGGGCACAGCTGGAAGGCAGTAAAGCTTTTGCTAAAGCCTTTATGCAGAAACATAAAATTCCCACTGCTGCATATGGTGAGTTTACATTGGATAATTATAAAGACGGTGTTGTTTACATAAATAAACACGAATTACCGATCGTATTAAAAGCAGATGGATTGGCAGCGGGCAAAGGTGTTGTTATTTGCGAAAATTATGTTGAGGCATTGGCGGAGTTTGAATTGATGATACAACGGGCAAAGTTTGGCGAAGCAAGTAAGAAAGTTGTGATCGAAGAATTTTTGCAAGGAATCGAGCTTTCTGTTTTTGTTTTGACTGATGGAAAAAATTATGTGCTGCTACCTGAAGCAAAAGATTATAAAAGAGTAGGAGAAGAAGATACTGGACCAAACACGGGTGGTATGGGTGCTGTTAGCCCGGTGCCATTTGCCGATGAAGTTTTTTTAAAAAATGTCGAAGAGAAAGTTATTAAGCCAACAATTGAAGGATTGAAAGCGGAAGGACTCGAGTACCGCGGATTTATTTTCTTTGGATTAATTAAAGTCGGAGATGAACCCTTTGTGATCGAATACAATTGTCGCATGGGTGATCCGGAAACTGAAGTGGTGATACCACGATTAAAAAATGATTTTCTTGAAATGTTAGTGGCTGCCACCAAACAAGAACTTCATAAAATAAAGATCGAAGAAGATGATCGCTTTGCATGTACAGTGATGGCGGTAAGCGGCGGTTATCCCGGCGAATATGAAAAAGGGTATGTCATTCATGGACTTGATAAAGTGGACACCGCAGAAAGTATTTTATTCCATGCCGGTACTGTAACAAAAAATGGAAATCCGGTAACAAATGGCGGCCGGGTTCTTTGTATCACTTCTTTTGGTGATTCAATTTTAGAAGCAGTTGAGAAGTCAAAAGAGGAATTGCGGAATATTGCCTTTACAGGTATGTCTTTCAGAAGAGATATAGGCTACGAGTTTGAATGAGATGATTTGGTAACCAGCAGTAGTAAATCTATTTAGCTTTCGTTGCGACGCTCCGTTCATCTTTCATTTCTTCATTGAGCAGTTGAGTAGCAGTTTACCCGGAACGAAGCGAAGGGTCGCACTCTTGTACGTTCAGTAATTTTATTCAACTTTTTTGTTCTCACAGATTTCACAGATGTTCACAGAAATTTAATCTGTGTAAATCCGTCTCATCTGTGAGATACAATTCACCATTCACGAGTACATTTGCACAAACATTCTCCATGGCCGACATGCATTATCACGATTATCTGCAGCTTGATAGAATTCTTAATTCTCAATTCCCGGAAAGTGATAAACAAAATTTATCGGCACATGATGAAATGCTTTTCATCATCATTCATCAAACCTATGAGCTTTGGTTCAAGCAACTTCATCATGAAGTGGATGCTGTTGCAACTATCATGAATAAACCAGCATTGAATGATAATTCACCCGAACTTCAAACTGTTGTTCATCGATTGAATCGTTGCGTTACTATTTTAAGAGTGCTAGTTCACCAGATCGATATTATGGAAACAATGACACCGATGGATTTTCTTGATTTCCGAGATATGCTTCGACCAGCGTCGGGTTTTCAAAGTTGGCAATTCAAACAACTCGAAGCAAAACTGGGATTGAAGTTTGACAACAGGCATGGTAAGGAATATTATACCGCCCAATTAAAAAAGGAACATGTTGATGTTATTAAAAGTGCAGAGGGAAGCAAGTCATTACTAGAACTTATTAATAGCTGGCTTGAAAGAATGCCATTGGCTCCTCCATTATCAGATGACCCAAATTCTTTCTGGCAGATCTACCGTAAAAGCTATAATGGAAGTTTA
>DATDCP010000269.1:0-8800 GCA_036524255.1 Chitinophagaceae bacterium | reverse complement strand
AAGAAAGATCAACGTAGAGTGTAAACTTAATGGTTGGTACTTCGGCAACCTGCTCATCGGAGGTCTTATCGGCTTGTTGATTGTCGACCCTGCAACGGGAGCTATGTATAGACTTGAAAGTAAGGACATCTATGAAGTGTTTACAGAGAATAAGACTAGTCAATTAAAGATCCTTGATGTAAATAATGTTCCAATAGAACAGAGAGTTCATTTAATAGAACTATAATTTTCGTGGAAAAATATTTTCTGCCAGTTGCAAAAACTGCAAACCAGGAAGATGCCCACGCAAAATTCAATTATAAATAGGCTTAACCGAAGAGTAGGTTTGAGTTGTCAATAAAATTTAAACAAACTAAAACCTAAGATTATGAACCGCACAAACAAAAAACTGACCAATCGGATTTTCCTCTGCATTATGTCTCTAGCCTTTATTATTACGGCTACTGGACAAACAAAAAAGATGAATAAATTTTACCTGCAAGCAGGTGCAGGGGGAGGTACTCATGAAGCTGCTTCCTACGACCTCGGCATCCAAACCATTTTTAAGAATAAATGGAGTGCTACATTATCGTACCATGAATTTGAAATGGACCCTAAAAATTTGCCCTCAGATTACGAGCCTGAAACCATGATTATACTTTTTATCCCCATTACGCATACTGTCCAGGCAAATATGAAAATGGTCAGTCTTACTGCAGGCAGGTACTTTAAAATGGGCAGAAACACATGGGCAACAACAGAAGCTGGCCTATCCTATGTTAGCGGCGAAAAAGTTAGTTTTCAACATTCCGAGGTTACCAGTAGCTTTTTTCTTATTGCCGCTTCCAACTCATCGAATTATACTACCACAAAAGAAAAGAAATCTACCGTTGGCTTTATGATGCAGACAGATGTGAACTGGGCCTTTTCTTCTTTCATGGGACTGGGTGCCGGGGTCTTTGCCAATATCAATTCGATCCAATCACCAATTGGTTTCCATGTAAAATTATTAGTGGGTAATATGGGAAGAGAGAAAAAGAACAGGAAATAAACCGGAACATTTCTCATAGTAAAAAAGTTAATCATATCGGATCTATAAAACAAAAAATTTACAATTATGAAAAAGATCATTCTTGCATCTGTCTTCGCAACCTTGTTTGTAACAGCCTGCACCAAAGATAAGCAGGAACAACCTCCGGCACCATCACTTATCGGGAAATGGGGAGTCGTTAATGTTCATGAGAAAGGGGTAGATAATGGTACAATTGTCTATGATGATAATTATACGGGACAACCTGCAGATTATATGGAATTCAAAAATGATAATACCGTAAGTTTCGTTATAGACGGATTCGGCTTCATTCTAAATTACAAGCTATTGCCCGGTAATAAATTGGAAATTTCAGGAGATACTCTCACCATCCAAAGCCTTACTGCGAACAGCGCAACTATTTACGAGAAATATGACAATGGACCTAATAGTTTTGACGAAACAACATACACTCTAAAAAGATGAGCAAATAGTTGCTTCAAATTGTCTTAAAATAAAAAAGAACACTGGAAGATTAACCGGTGTTCTTTTTAACAGTTAAGCCAACTACAAATTCCTGTTTCGGAAACATCATCGTAGATGATAGCTTAGAGTAAGCAAAAGAAAATCTCAAATAATTTAAATAAGGATATCTTTCCTTAGAGTTAATCAGTTTATGAAAAAGACTTTCGTTTTAGATTCGATACTGATAATTACAGCTTCCACATTCTGTCAACAAACAAATCCTGCAACAGCCTTAACCAAACAGGATTACATGCAAAAAAGTAAGGTGAAGGATGTGTTCAGGGAATTCCAGGAAGAATTGGTTACACTCACTTTAAACTAGAATTAAACTTATAAATCAAGCATCATGAAACGATTAATCATTTCCATTCTTTTATTAGTTATGACAACAGCCCCATTCAGTCAGCAAGCAGACCCCATAATTGCGGACTATTTGAAAAAAAGCAGAAACCAGAAGACTGCTGCATGGATAATGCTCAGTAGTGGTACAATCGCTGCCTTTATAGGCGTTAGCTTCGCTATAGTTGAAAATGATATAGGTGACGACAGTCCCACTCCATTTATTGTATTGGCTTCGGCTGGTGGCGCCGCCATGGCGGGGAGTATTTTCCTATTCGCTGCATCATCAAAAAACAAAAAGAAAGCAATGAGCCTCTCATTCAGAAATATACCGGCAAAACAAATGATCGGAAACAGCATTGCTTATCGCTCCATACCTTCACTTTCTTTAAAAATAAATCTATGATCATTTACGGAAAATAAAAAGCCCCGCATCAGCCGGGCTTGTATTTTATTGAAGTAGTTCCTTTTTATTTACCCCCAAACACTTTCTTCAACAGATCAGATGTTCTTGCCGCGGGGTTGCTGCGGATATTTACCTCTTCTACTGCGATCCTGTCAAACAAAGCAAATAAAGTTCTATCAGCAACATAGTCTGCCATATCAGGATTCATTTTTTTTACCAAAGGGATTTTATTATAGCGGGTGACTGCATCCCCATAATATTTTGTAGCATTTGTTTTTTCGAGTGATTTATTTATTACAGGCATAAATGCCTCTTTCAATTTTGCAGATGTCTTTGAACGAAAAAACTCCGTAATAGAATTCTTGCCACCTGTTACCAGTTTCAACGCATCGGTTACTGTCATTTGTTTAATGGCATCAACAAAGATCGGTGTAGCATATCCTACTGCATCTTCAGCTCCGCGATTGATCGCTTCAATTGCATCATCACACATTTTGCCCATCCCCATATCACGCAAAGTTTTTTCCATTTTTTTAGCATCGGGAGGCAACAAAATTTTATAAAGCTCATTTTTAAAAAATGCATCAGGTTTATTGAGAAAAGAAACAGCAGAGCCGATCCCATTATTCAATGCTTCCTTCACACCCCTTCCCGCTTCTTCTTCAGTAACACCGGAATTTGTGTTGAGTTTCTTTTTTACTTTGTCTAAAATTGATTGGGAGTTAACAGCAACAGCCAGGCTAACTGACAGTAATATGAGTAAGAATTGTTTCATAGTAACTCAAAAGTACTCAAAAAATCTGCCGGGAAAAGGTATAGTTACTTCTTTTGAAAATTATAACATTAAACTTCCAGCGCTTCTTTACGTTTTTGAATTCTTTCCCGGATAATTCTGAAAAAGCGAGACCTTTCTTTTTCACTCACTTCGCTGATCAGGGTCGAACGCTTCATTTGGGTTTGCATGTGATTGTACATATTCTCAGTAAAAACCACATCTCTTGTCAACATAAAGTTAAAAGTGGTGTGGGTCATAAAAGCCATTTTCATATTATCTGTAACGGCAAGAATTGAATTATCACCCAGCAATACCTCATTAAAGTACATTTTATATTCCCCCAATGGTTTTTGTTCCGGGTCATCAATCCTAAACTTATACCCCAACGCCGCTTGCTTTTCCAGGTGATCCCATACTTTTTCCAATGCTTCATATAGTCTTAAAACATCTTCATCTGATTCAAACACTTCAGCTTCCCTGTAAAATTGTACTTGCCGAAAAAAAATGCTCATGCTTTCAATATTCCATATTTCCCGGCTAGCGAGCTGGTTATACATTCCCAATACCTGCTGATCCAATTTAAATAATTCGTCCGGGTAATCGGAAAACTTAAATTTCTTTTTAGCAAAGCCCGGAAACTGGAGGTATGTTTTGAGCCAGAAGAACCATTTAAAAGCAGCAAACTCTCTTATGTAAAAATGGTGAAAGAGAGGCATGTCTTTACAAGAATAATACAGTTCTTTATTTTTAAAACTGGTGAAATAAGCCATCGTATGCAAGATGCCTGTCAGGTATTGATCAAAACCATAGGTTTTCTCATTAACAATATTTCCCTGGAATAACATTCCCCCTGTATTAATACTCATTAATTGATCCAGTGAAATTTTAAAATGATTCGCCAGGATATATACTTCTTCGAAAGTGATTTGCTTTTCGCCACGCATACGTCGATAAGCACTGTCGCTGCTTATATTCAAAAGTTTACCCACCTCATCAGCTACTGAAGTGTCAGGGGGCATTTTGTTTTTAATAATTTGAAAGAGTTGCTGCTGGATTTGATTGATGTCCATAGCTGCTGCGTTTATTATCATAAATTTTTTTTTCTATCTTTTATCTTATTCATCAGGATACTAAAAAAAACATTACGTTGTTTTTCGCCAGTCTCACTTATTAGTGTTGATTTCTTCATCAGGTTTTGCAGATCATTGTAGCAAGCATCACAAAAAGCCTCATCTCTTGTGCTCATATAATTTAAACCAATATAATTAAAGAACACGGACTTGATCCTGTCCGTCACCACCAGAATAGTATTATCACCCAAAGCGACCCTGTTATAAAAAAATTTGAAATTCTTTTTTTTGATCTCCGGGTTTTCGTCAGGCATAAATTTAGCTCCGTATTCCGCCTGTGATTTCAGGTGAGAGAATGTTTCACTCAGCGCTTCATACACCATCTTAATATCCTGGGAAGAGTTAAAAAAGCCGGAGTCCTTGGAAAATTCTATCTGTGCAATCACTGCATTGATGCTTTCTGTATTCCATATTTCTACAGAGGGGACTTTACAATAGTTCATCACAACCTCTGTACTTAGCTTTTCAACTTCCGGAGGCAAGCAATCAAAACTGAAGTTTTTATCTACAAAATCCGGATGACGAATAATTGTTTTCATCCAGAAAAAATAACGAAATGCAACAAGCGGTTTGTAATAAAAAATATGAAATATGGGCATGTCTTTGTTCAGGTAAATGATCTCCTTATGAATAAAGCTATTGGCGTGTTGCACCTGCTTTATTATATCGCCCAGGTATTTTTCGTAAGTGTAGTTTTTCAGATCAACCCGAATATCATGAAAAAGTGTGGCGCCGCTTTTTACATTCAACAGGTTATCAAGTGATATTTTAAAATGTTGGCAAAGCACTCTTGCTTCATCAAGCACAAGAGGAGTTTCGCCACGAATACGGCGATAGGCGCTGTCGCTGCTTACATGTAATATGTTGGCTACTGAATCCACTAAGGAGGCATGAGGTGGCAAAAGTTCCTTAATTCGTTGGAACAGAAATTCCTGTGATTGGTAGTCGGGCATTCTTGATTTGTAATTGGTGGTTCTGGTAGAGCAATCCGCTTGCTTAATGTTTTAAGTTAGGGCATTTCCGTTTAAAAACATAGAACAGTCAATATTTAGTTGCAAATCTTGATGCTGCTTTGGTTTTCTACCCCTTTTGGGGTACAAAATTAATCCCATTGATAATCCTGATCAATCATTTGCAATTTCTGCAAATCAAGGAAATGCTAATGCAAAATTCAATTATAAACGGTCTGTTCGTGGTAGTAGCTTGGCATTATGAAAAAATAAATAGTATGAAAACAACAAACACCCACCACGAGATCCTTTTTTTTACCGGTACAAGTTTAGCAAGCAGGCAGCTCGCAGACAACAAAGAAAATACCAACGGTAAAACGTATACGGCAATTGAAGAATTAGAAAAAGCCTGCTGGAATGGTATCATTCATGAAATGTTCCCGGAGATCCTTAGCAGTTCCTATCCTAAATGCCAGTCTTTTTTGTGGCATGTACTTACCGGGAAGAATTTTCTCTACATCAATATTGGCCCTAACCCCGTGACGGCTGCGCATGACACATCGATAGATCCCTACTTTTTCATGATGACTGTTTCTGAAAACTGAAATGTAATTGATCAGTAATAAAAAACTGTCTTAATAAATCAAACAAAATTATATAAACTAAAAAACCACCGATTATGAAAAAAGTAATTCTAACAACAATGTTGTTTTGCATGCTCGGCCAGGTTATTTTTTCCCAGGCCCAAACTGCAACGGTTACCGGAAAAATAACAAATGAAAAGAACGAAGTTTTACCTTATGTAACAGTTAAGGTAAAAAATGGAAAGAAAGCAACCCAAACGGATGCGCAGGGGAAATTCAGCTTACAGGTAGACTCCCTTCCTGTAGTATTATTGATCACTTCAATTGAGTACGATGAAAAAGAAGTGTCAGTATCAAACTCAGATGAAGTTGCTGTGACTTTACTTGCAAATGAAAAAACACTGGGCGAAGTAATTATTGGAGCCAGTGGTGATTCAAGATTGAAAGGAAAACTCATTAATGCTCCTGTTTCTTATGAAACTGTTACGAAAAAGGATTTTAACAACTCCCCCTCTGATCCCTACGGAGCTGTGCTTTCAAAAAAAGGACTTGATGCAACAATATCGAGCATCACATTCAAAACCTACAGTACAAGAGGATTCAATGGTAGTGGTAGCTCAAGAGTAAATCAAATAATGGATGGAATGGATAACCAGGCTCCTGGAATGAATTTTTTCGTTGGAAATTTTGTTGGTCTTTCTGACTTAGATCTTGAAAGTATAGAAATACTTCCGGGTGCATCTTCTGCTCTTTATGGTCCGGGTGGCATGAATGGAACAATTATTATGAATAGTAAGAATCCATTTAAAAGCCCTGGTGTCTCTTTGTTAGTAAAAAACGGCATTACTGATGTTGGTAAAACACAAAGAGGTAAGATCGGTGGCTACTATGACTACACTTTCCGTTGGGCAAAAAATTTCAACGATAAGTTTGCTTTTAAGATCGGCGCTCAATATACACAAGCAAATGATTGGCTTGCGAATGATTCTACGAACTACCTGAGAAGTGGTAGCTCTGGTAAAGTAGTTCCAGGCTCAAGAGAAACTGATCCTAATTATGATGGTGTAAATGTTTATGGCGATGAAACATCAGTCGACGTTCGGCAATTTGTAGGAGCTATCGGTCAAATGTATCCTCCGGGAAGTCCTCAACAAGGTGCAATTCTTCAGTTATATAGTTCAATGACAAACCCAACGCCTGTTTCAAGAACTGGTTACAATGAAATTGATGTTATCGATCCTAAAACAAAAAATATAAAACTAAATGGAGCATTACATTATAAGCTTAATAAAGACCTCGAAGCAATTTTTGCGGGACATTGGGCAACCGGTAATACAGTTTATACAGGGAACAACAGGTATGCATTCAAGGATATTAAAATTGGCCAATATAAACTGGAACTTAAACACAAGAATTGGTTTTTGCGTGGATACACAACACAGGAAGATGCTGGTGAAGCCTACAGCGCTACCGTAACCTCTATATTTATGAATGAAGCCTGGAAACCGAGTTACAATCCTCTTAATCCTACAGGCAGTTGGTATATTCAGTATGCACAGGCATATATTCAATCTCGCCTGGGCGGTAAAGATGATATTGCATCACATAATATGGCCAGGGGATTTGCAGACCAGGGTCGGCCTGCTCCTGGTTCAGATAAATTCACTCATCTTTTTGATTCAGTAAGAACAGTTCCTATTCCAAAAGGAGGATTGTTTTTAGAAAAATCTCAATTGTGGATGGGCGAAGGTCAATACAGCTTTAGCGATAAAATAAAATTTGCTGAAGTGATCATTGGTGGTAATGTAAAAAAATATATTCTTGATTCAAAAGGGACTCTTTTCATTGATACATTGGAAGCAATTAAAATAAATGAATGGGGTGCATATGCACAGGTAACCAAAAAACTTTTTTCTGATAAACTTAGTTTAGGAGTTTCTGGTCGCTATGATAAAAATGAAAACTTCGAAGGGAAATTCACTCCAAGAGTTACAGCTTTATTAAGTGTTGCTGAAGGTCATAATCTTCGTTTCTCTTATCAAACTGCGTATAAATTCCCAACCACCCAACAACAATGGATCAGATTGGATGTAGGCAATGTGATCTTATTAGGTGGTATGCCCTGGGTGAACGATTATATGCATACAGAGTCCAAGCCTACTTATATATATGATCCCCTGGTTCCCCCAGTTCCATATACTTATAAAGAATTAAAACCAGAAAGCTTGCGATCATTTGAAGCAGGGTATAAAGGTTATATCAATAAAAAATTATTGATCGATATGTATGCATACTTTGGAAAATACACCAACTTCCTTGGCCGCATTGTATTAGTTCAACCGACGACTCCCACTGCCAAGCCTTTCTCAATCGTAACCAATAGTGATACGGAAGTAAAAACATGGGGAGCAGGCATTGGCTTTGATTATAAAATGGCCAAAAACTATTTCACATTCCTTAATGCATATACAGATAATCTTACTGATGTTCCAAGCGGTTTCCAGGCTGGTTTTAGTACGCCAAAATATAGACTCAATGCCGGCTTTGGTAATAGTGGTTTGGGCAAAAAAAAGAACATTGGTTTTAATATCAACCTGAGATGGCAGGATGAATTCTATTGGGAAAGTGGTGGTCTTGCAGATGGAAATGTTAAAGCATACACTACGCTGGATGCACAAGTGAACTATAAGTTGCCTAAAATAAAATCAATGATAAAACTTGGTGGAACGAATATCACAAACAAATTCTATCAAACAGGATTCGGTAATCCATATATCGGAGGGATGTACTATGTAAGCTTTGGTTATAATATCCTGTAGCATCCAGGATACATCCAGTTCATTTAATAGCATACAATAACTATCCCGCAAACTCAGCAAATACCGGGAACGGGATAGTTATACCCCAAAAAAAATAAAACTCAGTTTATGAAAGCACATACTCTTTCGCTGCTGGTTGGCTTGTTTAGCCTGAAGACCATTGCAAATGCACAAGAAAAAAGATTTGAGTACATCATTAAAAGAAACGGAGATATAGTGGGTAACATCCATTTTACGCATGGTATTGCCGGTAACAGAACAGT
>DATDCP010000268.1:0-12769 GCA_036524255.1 Chitinophagaceae bacterium | reverse complement strand
CCACGTATAAACTACTACGCTTTTCTATATTTTTGTTCCAGTTCAAGACTTCCCCAATTATCTGCTTTGATAATATACCAGTTTTTCTCATCCTGCATTGTTATGTGGTAGGATACCTGGTCTTCCGTTGATAATTCTGTTACCCCATAAACAGATTTACCGGCATACCTCTTTTGTAGTTTTGTCAAAATATTGATCGGAAGATTTTCTTGTGAATAATAACGGGTTGTTCTAACTAAGTTTCCTTCTTTATCATAAATTGCTCTTGATATAATTTCGGATTGTTTAAAACTTGCTTCATAGAAATTTCGAACTTCATGCCATACAATATCGGTGGCCTTCATAAATGTTTCACTAAATGCTTTTAATACTTTTTCACTTACTTCAGGAGGGTTGGATGCCGTTGCGCTAAGTGCGGCAAACAGGCAGGTGAAGATTATTAACTTTTTCATGGTTTATACTTTTTTTGATTAAGAAATTCTGACTAAGTACAAGTTAGAGTAGTTACCCGCATAAGACAAGTGGTTTATCTTCATCGGTAGTGCCGGATTATTTTGTAAGAGGTTATAAAAAAATCCCAATACTTCTAAAGCATTAAAAAAAGGTGTTCAAAAATATTTTCAATTGTCTGAAGCATGATTTGACCCGGTTCAATTTGTCCGTTAACCCTTTGTTAAGTGAAATTTTATCGATGATGAATGGTAAACAACGATTTGCCTGATATTCCACATCTTTGCAGACATTCAAAATTTTAACATGAAAGAAGCAACAAAATATATTCATGCAGGCGCTGAACCTGATCCATCTACCGGTGCTATAATGACTCCAATCTATCAAACAAGTACTTATGTACAGGAAGCTCCCGGAAAAAATAAGGGGTATGAATATGCCCGCAGCCAAAATCCAACACGTACGGCACTGGAAAAAGCATTTGCTGAAATCGAGAATGCAAAATATGGGTTGGCCTTTAGTAGTGGTGTAGCCGCAACTGATGCAGTTATAAAATTATTAGAGCCCGGTGATGAGGTGATCTGCGGCAATGATATGTATGGAGGAACTTATCGCTTATTTACAAAAGTGTTTGAAAAATTCGGTATCAAGTTTATTTATGTTGATACGACAAAGGTTTCTACTATTTCTGCATCCATAACAGGCAAAACAAAACTTGTTTGGTTGGAGACTCCCACGAATCCATTAATGAACATTACTGATATTGCTGCAGTGGCTGCGCTTACAAAACCTAAAAAAATTTTACTGGCCGTTGATAACACTTTTGCATCCCCTTATTTACAAAATCCCATTGATCTAGGTGCAGATATCGTGATGCATTCCGTAACCAAATATCTTGGTGGACATAGTGATGTGATACAAGGCTCGCTAATGATGGATAATCTTGAATTGAGAGATAAATTATATTTTATTCAAAAAAGCTGCGGCGCTGTGCCCGGACCAATGGATTGCTTTCTTGTGTTACGTGGAATAAAAACACTGCATGTAAGAATGAAAGCTCATTGCGAGAATGGGGCAAAAATTGCACACTGGCTAAAAAAGCATTCAAAAATCGGAAAAGTGTATTGGCCAGGTTTTGAAGATCATCCCGGCTATCTGGTTGCAAAAAAACAAATGCGTGATTTTGGTGGCATGCTAAGCTTTGTTTTAAAAAATGATAGCGTTGAAGAAGCTATGAAAGTGCTGTCATCTACAAAACTTTTTTCGTTGGCAGAAAGTTTAGGAGGCGTAGAAAGCCTTATCAATCACCCTGCTTCGATGACTCATGCTTCAATCCCTAAGGAAGAAAGAATAAAAAATGGATTAACTGATTCACTGATCCGTTTAAGTGTTGGCATTGAGGATGCAGATGACCTGATCGATGACCTTGCAAGAGCGATTGGCTAATTTACTTTGGTATGGTCATTGTAAAGTTGTAGTATAAAACTTTAAAACTATGGGTGGTTCACTTTTGTATGTAGTCGCTGTGATACTTATCATAGGCTGGCTACTCGGATTTTTCGTTTTTAATGCTGGCTCTATCATTCATGTATTATTAGTGATAGCCGTAATTGCAATACTATTACGTCTTATCCGTGGCCAGAATCCTGTATAAAATCATAGCACCGGCATTGCAGCACGTTAATAGTTAGTTTCACAAAGCTGACTACTAAATTTGCATGATGCCGGTGCACCTAAAACAATTTCTGGATAGTAAAGTAAAAGAATACAATAAGCCAACATTTATTAAAGATGATCCAATATCGATCCCTCACCTTTTTACTAAAAAACAAGATATAGAGATCGCTGGGCTTTTTGCAGCAGTATTTGCATGGGGAAACAGGACAACAATTATTGCAAAGAGTAAAGAATTAATGCAGCGAATGGGTAATTCGCCTTATGCATTCATAAAAGATCATTCAGCAAAGGATCTGAAAAAGCTTAAAGGTTTTAAACACCGCACTTTTCACGAAGATGATCTTTATTACTTTATTGAATTTCTTCATCAGCATTACTTAAAATACGACTCCTTGGAATTTGCTTTTTTCCCTATTCCTGAGCTTGATACTGAACACGGCTTGACACATTTCAAAAAATATTTCTTTTCATTTGAACATTTAAAAAGAACAGAAAAACATATTTCTTCACCATTGCAAAAATCAACCTGTAAAAGATTGAACATGTTTTTAAGATGGATGGTAAGAAATGACAATAAGGGAGTAGATTTTGGCTTATGGAAAAACATTTCCCCTTCAAAACTTATTTGCCCCATTGATGTACATGTAGCAAGAGTTTCAAAAAAATTAGGTTTGCTAAAAAGAAAACAGGTAGATTGGCTGGCAGCAATAGAGCTTACTGATGCACTAAAGAAATTAGACAGGCATGACCCGGTAAAATATGACTTTGCCTTATTTAATCTTGGCGTGATAGAAAAATTTTAGAACATAAACAACCTTTCTCGGCCTCCTACTTTCTTCTTCATTCCGGCTGGTCTTACATTATAAGTAAATGTTGCCAGGAAATAACGACCCAGGATATTATTCTCTGTTGTTGTAATTGTATTCCGATTTGCACTTACCCAAATATTTTGATTACGATCGAGAATATCATTTACTGAAAGTTTTAAAACTGCTGCTTCATTTTTGAGCATTGTTATATTTAAAGCACCATTCCAGCGAATAGTTTCTTTTGGATAGCCCTTTGGTATACTGCCATTATAGGCATAGGAAAATTGTGTTTCCCAAATAAGATGTTTCGGCCAACGCAACACCAGTTCATTTCCCCAATCATAATTGCTCACTTTCAGTTCCTTGAAATAAGGGTTGGTATATTTTGTAAAATTTCTTCCGAAATTATAATTCATGTTCCATTCAAATTTATCATTCAGATTTAAACCAATCCCCATCCATTGGTTATAATTGAAAGTAGTTTGCCGGCTTTCAATTCCATTAAAAAACATGAGACTCCTGGTAACACCCATCCAGTTACCTATATTCCACATAAAAATTCTGTTCTGCTTATTCTTGTATTGCTTATTGATATTCCAGTTCATGCTATAATTCTCAGTGCCATTTACATTCACCGGGTAACTTGTTTGTACTCCTTTATCATCTACGGAAATACTTTGCACAATATCATTATTGGTGAAACTGGCGCTAACATAACCGCCAACATTAATATATCTCTTTGCATTGTTGTAATAATAGTTAAGATTGATATTATCCCTTTTTGAAGACAATAGATCAGGGTTCCCCTTAATAATAAAATAAGGATTACTTAGATCAGTAACGGGGTTAAGGGAACTATACCCGGGAAGAATAATATCCCTGTTATATCCCAAATTTAATTGCTTATACACAATAGAGAATACGGGCAATACATTAAACTGTTGTTGTTCTATTAAAGTGCTTGACGAGATCATTCGGTTATTCACATGCTGATTAAGAAATCTTACAGATGGCGTGATCGTCAGGTCTTTCCATTTATACTCAAGACCAGCTCCGAGAAAAGCACGATTGCTGATCCTTCTGAAATCACTGCTCAATGAGGTATTCAATTTATCATATATATCATTACCATTGACACTGTTAAAAGTGCCTATACCGTTATGAAGTTTGCCGTATTCGTAACGACCAGCAAGCCGTATTGTCAAATTTTTGTTGAGAGGTTCGCTGTAATTGAACATGAACATCACATCCGTCCTGGGAATTCTTTCCATTCTCAATTGTGAATAAAGACTATCGTATGCAAGAGGGTAATAATAGTTTATATCCGATTGCGATTCGTAGTTGTTAAACCGGTTATTAATATCAAGATTATGATTGATGTTAAATCTCCTCCCTTTCTTTTTCCTGGATAAAAGTGTGATTGCAAGGTTGTGTCGATAGATCCGTGTTTCCGCATCGTTATATTGATTTACATCGCCATCACTTAATGATCCGATTATGCTATTATTCCCCCTGATATCGCTAAAACGGTCTTCATCCTGTAACCCGATAAGATAGCTCGCATTGAAAAGAATATTTGTAACAGAATCGGGTTTCAATCTTGCACCTACGCCGAAATTATGCGTATGAGTGATGAAATCTCCCGTAAGCTTTGTCGTTGTGTTGATGACGGTATCTCCATTGTATTGAGCAATATTTGTATGCGTCTGCCGGTCACTGTTTACATTTCCATTAAAATATTGTAGATATATCGATTGCCTTTTATTTGGTGCATGATTTATATTAAAACCAATTCCGTTGCTTGTTGAAATGCCACCAAAACTTTGCGAGCCGCCAAAATTTATTCCGTTGATCGAAATACCACTGCCTCCGGCATTATTCCAAACACTGGTGCTATTGCTGGCACTATTGCTTCTTACCCTGTCAAATCCTCCGGACTGCATTAGCTCACCATAACTAAAGCCTGTACGGTTTAGATTATTCAAGTAGCCAAGCACACTTACCTGTAATGTATCACGATAGACATTGGCAATACCACCTGCCTCGTAAAGCTTATCAGTTCCGCCGCCTGCATACATTTTTCCAAACCATCCTTTTTTCACCCCTTTCTTCAAAGTAATATTGACAACTTTACCAACATTATTAAGATTGTCATCTCCATTTCGCATTGCTTCTTCTTTGTCATCTGTTACTTGAACCTTATCAATCACATTGGCGGGTAAATTTCTTGTCGCCATCTTAGGATCATCGCCAAAAAAAGTTTTGCCATCAACCAAGATCCTATTTACGGGTTTGCCATTTACTGTAATATTTCCATCCCGATCCACCATCACACCCGGCAATTTTTTCAGAAGATCTTCCACCAGCGCATTGGGTAAGGTTTTAAAAGCTGATGCATTGAATTCAATAGTATCTTTTTTCATTATCACCGGAGGTCTCTCAGCATATACTAATATTTCATCTAGTGTCTTTGCATCAGTAGTAAGAGAGATCGAGCCAATATCTAAAATTGTTTGAGATGCTGTAATTGTAAATTCTTTTCTGAAAATGCTATAGCCTGAATAAGAGATCACGACCCTACAATTGATATCAAACGGAATTCCGGGAACTTTAAAATCACCATCAGGTGTACTGAGACGATAAGTAATTATTGCAGTATCTGCGGCTTTAAAAACGGTAATGGTAGCAAACCCAAGCGGCTTGGCTGTAGCAGAGTCAATGATTTTTCCTTTCAATGTTCCCTGTGACCATGATATGACGCAAAAAAAGAAAAAGGATGCTGTAAAGAGTAAGGTTTTCTTCATGTTGTTGGTTATGGCTATACAAAAAACGAATTTATACGATATAATTCGTATTAGACAAGTCGAAGTCCCGTTTAAATCCATTTTTGGATAAATGGTCTATAAGAATGATAAACCCCTCATTAAGCTTACTACTGTAATGTTTGAGTATTTTTGACCTATGAAAGATGAACAGGTGTTAGAAGAAGTCTCAAAAGAACTGGAAGTTACTATGAAGGATCACTCGCTTACCAAACAAGCTTTAGTTGAAAAAATAAATGATTTAATAAACACTGATTTTCAAAAATTGGTTTCGATCCTTTACCGGATGGATGTAAGTGAAACAAAATTGAAACAATTGCTGAATGAAAACCCCGGAACGAATGCCGCATTAATTATTACTGATCTACTGATTGAAAGACAAGCTGAAAAAATAAGATCCCGCCAGAAATTTAATAAGCGGGATGAAAATATAAGTGATGATGAAAAGTGGTGAATAGCGAATGGCTCAAAGATGACACGGATTTTCACGGATAAAAACTTCTGTGTAAATCTGTGGAATCTGTGAGAAGATTTTAAAAGAATAATAGAATTGTTGCAGTACAAGAGTGCCCTTCCACTTCGCTGCGCTCAGTGTCTGGGTAAACTGTGCAACAGAACTAAACAGTAGCAATGCAGCTGGCTATATAATTACTTCTTCTCAAACATCAGCTCCTTCACTTTCTCTTTGTCTTCTTTCTCATTTTTAAGATCGAACATGGTACCGAAAACATGATCCCAAATAGTGGAGCTTACTCCATAACCATTGTGTTCATTCTTGTAATGATGAAGATGATGGTTTCTCCATAATCCTTTCATCCATTTAAAAGGCGGGTTCCATGCATGTATAGCATAATGCATAGTGCCATACATAAGATAACCTAACAGGAAGCCTGGGAAGAACATAAATGTATATTGCCTGAGTAATAGATACATCAGACCGAAGATTGCACATGCAAGAATAAGACTTGGTACCGGCGGCATGAACAAACGCTGCTTATCTCTTGGATAATGGTGATGATTGCCATGCAGGGTGTAAACAAATTTTTTTGCCCTGCCGCTGTTTGCCACCATATGAAACAAAAATCGGTGAGCAATATATTCGAAGAGCGACCAGAAAAGCATGCCTCCTAAAAAGGTAAGTACGATACGTATTGTTGAAAAACCAAGGCTATTGCCGCTGTAATACAACATATAGATCATTGCCGGTGTATACATTCCCCAAATCACCAACGGATGTGTTTTTGTAAGCATTTCCAGGTAAGGGTTTTTGAACAACTGTGCCTGCCCTTTGTTGTGAATTTTTTCGAATTGCATACTCTATTTCTTGAAGCCGCAAAGATAAGAAACGTGAAGGGTGAATGGTCAATGGTGAGTATGTTTTTATGAGTGGTATTTACTGATTTTGATCAATCGGTAGCAATTGGTCAACTGTCTGAAACTGATAGCCTTTTTGCTTCAAATATTTGATGAGCTCCGGCAAACGGGCATAAAATTTATCCGTTCTGCCAGGGCCGGCGCCGATATGCATTAGTAAAATAAATCCATTCAGTCCGGCTGGTTTTGATCTTTCATAATTGATGATAGAATTATAGATCGTTTCACTGCTGCGGTAGTTTTTGTCTTTTAATGTTGTATAGTCAGCATGACTAAGTGTACCGGGAGTGTAATTGATCAGTTGTATACCTGCTTCTTTACTCCATGTTGCAATGCTATCATTATACCATTCGTAGGGCGGTAAAAAATACCTGATAAAAGCTGGTTTATATCCAGGCTGTTCTGCCTTTTCTGCTAGATGACCTAAGGTTTCAGTCAAAGGAAAGAGATCATTTAAAAATTCAAACTTGCTTACAAGCAAACTGTCTCTTTTACTCCAATCACAGTATAATAAATGTTTGTCAGAATGGTTGCCAAGAAAATTTTTATCCTTTGCTAACTTGTTTATTAATTTTTCATTTGAATAGTTGTTATAAAAATCCCCGGTAAAAAAGAAAGATGCTTTTATTTTTTGTTGTTGCAATGCATTGGCGATGAAATTACCACCTTCAGCAAATTCATGTCCTGTAAATACCAATGCAATATTTTTCTTTATTGAATCACCACGAATAATTCCACCATGACTATAGGTGAAGCCTCCTTTTCCGGAGGCAGTTACTTTTTTGTTTTGCTTTGCGCCTCCTTCGCTGCCAATAAATAAATTAATGAAGCTGTGCCATCCATTGTTGGTTCATTAGTACTGTAATCTCCATAGTCATCATGATAAAAAGCAAGTCCGCTTTGAAATTCTTCATACTCATCAGGCTGATAAAGTTTGATACCGATAAGATTCTTATAAATACTCGTATAAACCGGGCCGTCAACAAGACCACCGTCGATCGGGTAATTTTTTAAATGTGTAAATGCAGAGTGAGGATCAACGGGAGTATCGCCCCATGATGGCAAGCCATAGACCATGCTTGTACCCCATGGATTGCATCCAAAAAGCCAATCGAAATTTGCCTGCTCCAATTCATCAAATGTTTTATCACCAGTTAATTGTTTGTACCAGTAACACTGAATAGCAAATGAAGTTGTAAGATTATTGCTGCACCAGATAAAAGGAATGCCGCGATAGAATGCATTTTGCTTTGCTTTGTTCCAAACCTTTTTAATTCCTTCCTTGTAGTATGCAATAATTGTATCCTTGTGTTTATCATTTAATATTTTTGCTAATTCATAATGACCAACATTAATGAATGGATACCATTGATAATGTTTAGCTGTGTCAGCACCAAGCCATGGAGTAGTAGATTCCTGTCGTGCATAATTATATGAATCCACTATGAAATCAACTATATCAGAAACGGATGCTTTATCCATCATACCGTAAATTGCAATACTTGCAAGCTCCATATCATCTACCCAGTTATCCTCGGCATATATATAGGGTGATCTAACAGAAGCTGTTTGTGTAACCCCTTCTTTTACTTTCGCAAATCGATAAGCTGTTCTTGCTTTATCAAATAAATTCTTTGCAAATTTTTTATCATAAGAGTAAAAGCTCGAATACCCCAAAGCAAATGAACTTGCAAACTTTCCAGCAGTTGATGAAGTACCCGTTGTATTATTCATAAACTTTCCTCTCTGTTGTGGTTCACCATTTATAAAATATACCGGTCGTTCTAATCCTTTACCATAATAGTTGGTGTCTTCTTTTGGAATACGCATGCCCATGTGATCACGGTCATCACCGAGTTGATTGAACATCCAGTCATCTCTAGGATGCATTTTTAGTAACCAATCCAATCCCCATTTTGCTTCATCGAGTACATCAGCCATCCCATTTTTTCCGTCAAGGCCGTTGGCTTGCTTTTCATCAGTGAAAACAGTTGGAAAATCTCTATACGCTGCAAGCAGATGATAAGTTGCATTGGCAGATGTTGTGCTGTATTGTAAATAATCACTTGCATCATGCCAACCACCCGTAACATCAATATGTGTGCTGTCTTTTATTCCTGCTTTTTCTCCATACAATACATAACCATCATGTGTGTGGCAACTGTCTTTTAAATATGGATTGAAACCGCTGCGTTGCTGGCGCATATAACGCAAACAAAAATCTGCGGCGCCTTTGTAAACATCTTCACCAATTTCAAATTCAGGTGATTTTACTCCGGTTGCCTGTAAATAATAACGACCGGGTTTTTTAAATGCAGAAAAATTTAAACGACATGTTTGTTTGAAGGGACCATAAGCGCCAAATACTTTTCCAGGTTTAGAAGAGTAAACAACTTTTTTTGATGCGGCATCCACTAATTCCCAATTACTAATTACTAGATCATGCTTACTGCACCATACGGCAACTTTTACGCCACCTGGCTGATACCCGAGTTGATTAATACGGATCCAGGAATTTGTTCCCTCCTGCTTTGTTGCAAATGCAAATAAGATGATTGCTGCAATGTTTACCCAAATTTTCATGCGATCAAGTTACAAATAAAAAATGCCACTGAGTCACGAAGAGGAAAGGGCAATAAAGTCTCACAGATGACACGGATTTTCACAGATCATTTTCTGTGGACATCTGTGAAATCCGTGAGATAAAAATCGTTGAATAGACTTGTTGATTTATCTTGCGCCACTAAATACTTATTCGATGAAATTAGTTTCTTATTTACAGGATGAACATGACAGGTTGGGTGTATTGATCGGTGATCTTGTATATGATATGGAAGTGCTGCACCCTGACCTTCCGAATAGCATGGGTTTGTTCCTGAGTTTTTGGGAGGAATCATATGCAGTGGCACAGGCAGGAGAAATGATGTTGCGTGAGGGAGAAAGATTCAGCAACAAGGGAATGCCGTTAAGTGAATTGAATTTGCTGGCGCCGGTGCCTTTCCCCACTTCTTGTCGCGATGGTTATGCGTTTCGGCAACATGTGGCGGCGGCGAGAAAAAATCGTAAAGTAGAAATGATACCGGAGTTTGATCAATATCCTGTTTTTTATTTTACCAATCATCATAGCATACAGGGGCCGGGTGATGTTCGTTGTATGCCTGATCATTTTGAAAAATTGGATTTTGAACTGGAAGCAGCGATCGTTATTTGTAAACACGGAAGAAATATAAAAGCGGAAGATGCAGATGAATATATCGGTGGCCTGATGATCATGAATGATCTGAGTGCAAGAAGATTGCAGATGGAAGAAATGTTATTGAATCTTGGACCAGCAAAAGGTAAAGATTTTTCAACTGCCATCGGACCCTGGTTAGTTACATTGGAAGAGTTGGAAGCGTTTGTTGTGCCTTGTAAAGAAAATCACGTTGGTAAAAGCTGGAATCTTTCGATGAAGTGCTGGGTAAATGGTGTGCAGGTGAGCCAAGGAAATTTAAGTGATATGGATTGGACCTTCGCTGAGATCATTGAAAGAGCTTCTTATGGTGTTGATCTTTTTCCCGGTGATGTGATTGGAAGCGGAACAGTTGGTACCGGTTGTTTTTTGGAATTGAACGGAACCGGAAAATTAGGTGATCCGAATTATACTGAACAATGGTTGCAACCAGATGACATAGTTGATATGGAAATTGACGGGCTTGGTAAACTGAGCAATACAATAGTTGCCGAAGAAACTGATTGGAGTATACTAAAAATTAAAAAGTAAAAAATCAAAAACAGATTTCGCCATTTTTGATTTTTTACTTTTGGCTTTTAAATCACCACTTTATTTTTCTTTTTCACCGTTGCATTTCCCTTGTTACTCACTTTACCAAGAAAAGAATCTTTATACTTTAATTCTTTTTCTGCATTGACCGTCGCAGAGCCAACGCCATTATTTTCAATATCCATTTTTTGTACAACAAAATTTCCTGCATTGATACTGCCAACGCTATTATTTTTTACTACAGCATTATCAGCACTTCCTTCAAGTTTTACTGATCCAACACTTTGATTTTCCATGTTAAGTGTTTGTAAAGTCATATTAAGACTTACTGATCCAACACTTTGATTTTTTAGTTTCAGATCTGCAAACTTTAATTTTTCATCAGATGAAGTACCGCCAACCATGCTAAGCTCCATACTTTTTAAAGTTTTGAATGTAACATATACTTTCAAATGTTTTTTGCTATTAAAGTTTGAGTTCTTCTTCATACTGATCTTAAGAGTGGAGCCTTCATTTTCAACAATGAACAGATCCATCAGGTTATCGTCAGCTTCTATCCTTACTGTTTCTTTATCGCCTTGTGATAGTTGAAGATTAAAAATGCCACTGGCATCCAGTTCATCAAAAGACTTTATCGTAATGTCTTTTGTGATCACATTACCGCTGCCTTCAATTCTGTCCTTGTCGTCATACTTATCATTCTTTTGGGCCAAAGTCGAAAACCCCAGTGCTGTTATCGCCAGCATTAAAAAAAGATTCTTTCTCATGACTAATTGGTTTTATTGTTTTTCAATTATTTAAACGAAGTCTTTCGTATAACGAAGATGAGATAATTTAAGTTACATAGCTCTAAAAGAATTTATAAATGGCAAACAGGCGAGTTAAAAGGATTCTACCCGTTTCAAGATTTTGGATTTCATCTTTACGGATATTTGTTTTCTAATTTGTTCTATGATCCTCGACCTAAAAGACTTAAAAACAGCTGAAAAACAATATTACCTGCAACATGTTGTGGCACCCAGACCAGTTTGCTTTGCTTCCACAATTGATAAGGCGGGCAATATAAACCTTAGCCCTTTTAGCTTTTTTAATTTGTTTTCCTCCAATCCACCGATCGTTATTTTTTCTCCGTCACGAAGAGTAAGAGATAACACGACCAAACACACACTTGAAAATGTAATAGAGGTACCGGAAGTTGTGATAAACATCGTTACTTATGAAATGGTTCACCAGGTTTCATTGGCAAGTTGTGAGTATCCAAAAGAAATGAGTGAATTTCAAAAAGCCGGGTTTACAGCTGAGCCTGCTACATTGGTTAAACCGCCGATGGTAAAAGAAAGCAAAGTAAAGATGGAATGCAAAGTGCTGGAAGTAAAACCGCTGGGCACAGAAGGTGGTGCAGGCAATCTTGTAATATGTGAAGTGCTTAGAATGCATATTGATGATAGCTTACTAGATGAGAATAAAAAAATAGATCAGCGAAAGATCCATCACATCGCAAGACTTGGCGGTGATTGGTATTGTAAGGTAAATGAAACAAACTTATTTATGGTTCCAAAACCAAATACTGAATTAGGAATTGGTGTTGATGCTTTACCTGAAAGTATCCGAAATAGTGATATACTTTCAGGTAATGATCTTGGACATTTGGCCAATGTAAGAGAAATGCCAATCATTGAACCATCATTTGATGATACTCATCTTAAAAACATTATTCAGTATTATAGCTTAAATCCTGATGATATGGAAAAAGAATTGCATGCTTATGCAAAAAAATTGCTAGCAGAAGGAAAAGTGAGAGAGGCGTGGCAGGTATTGTTGGCAGGTGCTTAATCTTTCTTCAACCCTAGCCTTTCCATCAAACCATCTTTCTT
>DATDCP010000267.1:0-4011 GCA_036524255.1 Chitinophagaceae bacterium | reverse complement strand
AAATAGGGGCCAGGTGTGGATGCCAAATGGCACCAGGGTTTCCGTGCTGGCGCCTGACGTAAATACTATTTATGACTTTTCTTTGCCATTGGAAGATAATACCGTGGGATATTATAACAGTATTGAAAATCTTCATAACGGCAATATTCTTTTAAGTGTTTATAATGAACTGGTGGAGTTCAAACCTCAACAGTTGAATATCGTACCTGCAAAAAGAAAACCTCAAATAAGCCTGGTAAATGTTTCGGGTAAAGATTACATAGTTAACGGCAATAGTAAACAAATTTTTAAGGCAGATGAAAACACAATGCGCTTCCAGTTTGGGATCCTTACAGACAAAGAATTTTTTCCATACGATCTGGAATACATGCTCGAAGGTGCAGAAAATAAATGGACAGTAGCCAGCGGTAGCGGAAAAGCATTGTATAATAACCTTGCCGCGGGCACATACAGTTTCCGGGTACGGGCAAAAGGAAAAAATAATGCATGGCAAACAGAAGAAACTGTTTTCAATTTCTCGATCAAATCACCATTTTATAAGGCCCTTTGGTTCTGGTTAGTGATCGCCGCATTGCTGATCGCTACATTAATGTTTTTCTATCGCTTTCGGCTTAACAAGCAAAAACAAATTCTTACACTTGAAACAAAAGCGCAGCAGCTGGAAAAGGAAAAAACAATAGTGATGTACGAGAATTTAAAACAACAGCTCAATCCACATTTCTTATTTAACTCACTTACATCTTTATCGGGCTTGATAGAAACTGATCAACAAGTTGCTGGAAATTTCTTAGAGCAGATGTCTGGTATTTACCGGTATATTTTAAAAAATGGCGATAATGAGACAGTTTTTTTGAAAGACGAAATTGAATTTGCCCAACTTTATATCAACCTCCAGCAAACAAGATTTAAAAACGGGTTGCAGGTAAACATCAATGTGCCTGAAGAGTACATGCATTATAAAATAGCGCCGGTTACTTTACAAAATCTTATTGAGAATGCGATCAAGCATAATATTATTGACAGCAGTTCACCTCTTGTGATCGATATTTTTATTGAAGGTGATTACCTGGTTGTGAAAAATAATTTGCAAAAGAAGAATGTGGTAGAGACATCAAATAAAAAAGGATTGGAACAGTTTGCCTCATTATACAAATACCTTAGTACACTGCCTGTGATAATAGAGGAGACCAATACAAAGTTTCAAATTAAAATCCCACTGATCTAAAATAATTAATTATGAAAGCGATCATTATTGAAGATGAAGAAATAATTGCGAATGTTCTGCTGAATAAAATTAAGAAAGTGGCAAGCGATGTGAATGTAGTCACCATTTTACCAAGTTTAAAAACGGCCCGCAAGTGGTTGGGTGAAAATGCAGAGCCGGACATTATGTTCATGGATGTGCAATTAAGCGATGGTGTAAGCTTCGATATATTCAATGATTTTAGTTTGAAATGCCCTGTGATATTCACCACTGCTTATGATGAATATGCAATAAGAGCTTTTCGTGTGAATGGAATTGATTATTTATTAAAGCCGGTAAAAGAAACTGAATTAACAGCAGCCATTGATAAATGCAGAAAACTTGCAGATAATAAAGAAGCACCCCCGGTTGACATACAATCATTGATCCGTTCTTTGGCCAATCCTTCAGCCGCTTCTAAATACAAAGAAAAATTTATTATCAATGTTCGCAATCAATGGATGCCAGTGAATACAAAAGATATTGCTTGCTTCAGTAAGGAAGTGCTGAATTACATCTATCTCTTCAATGGCGAAAAATATATGTTGGATTATGTGACACTGGAAGAAGTGGAAGAACTGTTGGATCCCAAACAGTTCTATCGTGCCAACCGTCAGTTCATCATCAATATTGATGCTATTCAAACAGTAAAGCCGGTAGAGAACTCAAAACTGATCGTTCGGCTTAAAGAACCCAATCACAAACTTGATATTGATATGAGCAGGTTGAAAAGTCCTGAGTTTAAAAAATGGATGGACAGATAATATTTATTTTTTAAACACTTCACTCGGCATTTACCACCTTTCAATATGTTTATTTTACTCTTTTGCGGGAAATAGTTTTTATCGCTTTTATTTCAATTCATATTTGCATAGGAAATAAATATCATCATGAAAGAATCAGAAATAATAATAATAAAGAGATCCTGGAAGATTTTCAGGGAAATTGATCCTGCTATAATCGGGGACGTCTTTTACAGTAAATTGTTTTCTTATAACAATGGATTGCGCAAAATGTTTCCACATAATATGGATCAGCAATACCGCAAACTGATGGATATAATCAGTACGATCATTGCAAGACTTGATAAACTGGATGAACTTACAAATGAGATCAGCGAAATGGCGCGGCGACATGTGAAATATGGTGTTCGCCCAGCGCATTATAAATTAGTAGGTAATGCTTTGCTTTGGACATTGAAACAAGGCCTTGGGAAAGATTGGACACTTGATCTGGAAACTGCCTGGACAAAGTGTTATACTTTATTATCTGAAACAATGATCAGTGCATCGGTAGAGAATCCTGTCCAATAATGTAAATAAGATTTTTTGAGTATCACCTGCTTATTTCATTTTTAAGAAGCCGACGATAACTATTGCAGGAAAATAAGGTTGCCCGATTATAGTATCTTCATGTTATGACCTTACTCCAGGTGATCACTTATGTCGGAATATTTGTATTCGCATTGACTGGTGCATTTAAAGCAAGGTCTTTCAAAATGGATATTTTCGGTGGTATAGTGTTAGCTTTCGTAACTGCTTATGGAGGAGGAACTCTCAGGGATCTGTTGATCGGTGTAAAACCAGTGAACTGGATCAATGATAATATTGCATTGATACTAGTATTCGCAGGCACGGCATTCACTTTTTTACTCAAAGAAAATGTCAGTCGATTTAAGCGAACTATTTTTTATACCGATGCTATCGGTCTTGGATTATTTACGGCATGGGGAATCGAAGTTGCATTAAGAAATGGATTGAATGACATTTATTCTTTAGTCATGGGAGTTATCACAGCTACTTTTGGTGGCTTGATCGCAGATGTTCTGTGCAGTGCAATTCCAAATTTGCTAAAAAAAGGAGAGCTTTATGCAACTGCTTGTGCCGTGGGCGGCGGAATTTATTTATTGCTCAAGCATATACCGTTTGATTACAATATCAATCTTGCTGTTTGCGTAATTGTTGTTGTTGGTATCCGCATTTATTCCAAAAGAAAACGATTGATGCTGCCTGATATTTGATCACTGTTGCTGTTGTTGCTGTATCTCTAAATATCTTCTGTAAGAGTTTGTTTGTGGAGCTGGATTTTTTGTTTTATAAGTAAAAACGGGTGTCATCTTTTTTTCTTCCGCTTCCTTTTTCAGTTGTCCGTTTTCAATACCTACCGAAACTTCCAGTGTATGTTCTGATGAGCCTTTATAAGTTCCCTTAACGGGAGTACAATCACTGAAATTTCTTCCGATAGCTAATCGCACATGCCTGTCATTCGCAATGCAGTTATTTGTTGGGTCAATTCCGATCCATCCATAAAACGGAATGCATACTTCCACCCATGCATGTGTGGCACCTTCACCGCGAAGTTCCTGATCTTTTGGACAGATATAGCCGCTTACATATCGTGCAGGAATACCAACCATACGAAGCATCACCAAAAGTATATGAGCAAAATCCTGGCATACTCCTGCTTTCAATTTCCATATTTCACCGGCCCCCGTTTCCACCGTGGTAACGCCTTTTCGGTATTCAAAATTATCATACACATATTTTGAAAGCAATTGAGCAGTATCAAAAGGTGAAAGAGAGAAATCAACTAAATTCTTAATAATTTCTGCCACTTCATTTTCATGCTCAAAATTTTCCAGCATCATAAAATCCATATAAGGAAACTGTTCCCGTGACTCACCTATTTTTTCCCATTGTTCTTCTATTGAAAAGCTTGTTTCGGGAAGAACTACGGGGAGAATTTCAATTTCAATATCCGATTCAATG
>DATDCP010000266.1:0-6152 GCA_036524255.1 Chitinophagaceae bacterium | reverse complement strand
ATTACTGGTGCAAGGAAGACACAAAGCTTGTTCATTTTATTGGTAAGGATAATATAGTTTTTCATTGTATCATTTTCCCTGCGATGCTGAAGGCGCATGGAAATTTTGTATTGCCGGATAATGTTCCTGCCAATGAGTTTTTAAATATTGAAGGTGATAAAGTAAGTACGAGTCGTAACTGGGCCGTGTGGGTAGATGAGTATCTAAAAGATTTTCCGGGATGTGAAGATGTACTTCGATATGTGTTATGTGCCAATGCACCGGAAACAAAAGACAATGATTTTACATGGAAGGATTTCCAGGACAGGAATAACAATGAATTGGCTTCTATCTTCGGAAATTTCGTTAACCGCACATGGGTATTGATGCATAAACTTTGCAACAGCAAAGTGCCGAAGCTGCATGAAGAGATATTAGATGATGAGGACCGTTGGGTGATGAAAGAAATTGAAAGTTCAAAGCTGAAGGTTGAAAGTTTAATTGAGGAATATAAGTTTCGTGATGCATTATTTGAAGTGATCGATCTGTCAAGAAAAGGAAATCAATACATGCAGAAGAAGGAGCCGTGGATAAAAGCTAAGAAGACGACGGACGACGGACCACAGTCCATAGCAGCTCAAAAGGAAATTGACAATTGCTTACATCTTTGTTTACAATTAACAGCAAATCTTGCCATTCTTATTAATCCATTTTTGCCAACCACGGCAAAGAAAATGCTGTACATGATGAAAGTGGTGGATAAGATGCTGGATTGGGAGAATGCAGGCAAATTAAAATTGTTGAGTGTTGGTTATTCATTAAGACCTCCTGAATTATTATTCAGGAAAATAGAAGATGAAGAAATAAAAGCACAAATAGAAAAATTGAAAAGTGGTTTAGTCAAGGCACAAGACACAATTGAAAAGAAACAAGAAACAAAAAAGATGGAAAATAAATCTGAGATCGTAAACCCCAAATCTGAAATCGTTTATGATGATTTTGCCAAATTGGATCTCCGTGTTGGCATTGTCACTACATGTGAAAAGGTAGAAAAGGCAGATAAGCTGTTAAAATTAACAATTGACCTGGGCACAGAAACCAGGACAATTGTTAGCGGTATTGCCCTGCATTATAAGGCGGAAGAAATGGTTGGCAAGCAAGTTGTAGTAGTTGTGAATCTAGCGCCAAGGAAAATGAAAGGAATTGAGAGCCAGGGAATGATCTTAACAGCAGAAGATAAGGATGGAAAACTTCGTTTATTAAAGCCAGAAGAGGTCGTTAGTCCCGGTTCTTTGGTAAGCTAGAACTAATGAAGCCATCGCCAGCCGCAGATGGCTTTTTCATTAGCGCAAATTTGAGTAATTTGATAACTTATTAACCTCATCTATTGAATGTGGATCGTTTGGCTTGAGAAAAAAATTCTTAAAACACTCGGAATAATCCTGGGGATCATTATTATTCTTCTCACCTCCGTACATATTTATGTCGTAAATAATGCCGAATCTTTAGTAGAAGATATTGTAGCAAGGGAATCAAACGGAAAATTAAAACTGAAAGTAAAAAATATCAAGTTCAATTATTTCAGTAAGAAGGTGGAACTCTCGGATATAACATTTTTTTCAAATGATTCACTTGACCTGGCAACCTATTATAATTTCCAGGTTGATAAAATTAAAATAAGGGTAAAAGCTCTCATCCCAATTTTCACAAGAAAAGAACTAAAGATCGATTCGATATTTCTTGTTGCTCCAAAAATAACAGTAACACGATTAAAGCCTTTGGACACTGCAGGACGGAAAGATATTTCCATTCCTCATGAAATGGGAAAAGTGTATAACTCGATCATGGATGCGTTGAAATTTCTTGAAGTAAGACGATTTCAATTTGATGATGGAGTATTCAAATTAATAAATAAGGTTTTGCCCAATCAGCAACCGCTGGTTATTACAAGAATGCATTTTCATATTGAAACGGATCCAAATACAGATGCTGAAGACTTTCTTGAGTCGGACAAATTGGTATTCTGGACCAAAGGCCAGGATATTACTTTTCCGGACGGAAATCACCGTCTTGCTTTTAGTCGTTTCAGGATCAAGATCAAAAAAAGGTTAATAGAAATTGATAGTTGTACGCTAATTAGTAAGAGAGCCGATAGCAGTGGCTCTGGCTTCGCTCTTTATCTCGATACCCTCAAACTAACCAATGTTGATTTTAAATCATTATATGAAAAAGGCCTGATAAAGGCTGATTCCGTTTATTGCCTCGATCCAAAATTTAAATTAGAATTAGAATTAAAAAATAAAACTGCAGGAACGAAAAAAATTCCTAACCTGGATACGTTGATCAACCAGCTTACGGGTGATATGCAACTAAATTATGTAGGAGTAAGAAATGCCGACGTTAGTATTACGACTAACCGAAATGACAAAAGCACATCATTTACATCAGAAAAAAATAATTTCGAGATGAGAGGCTTACGAATTGACCATAGCCTGCCACAGCCCATTTCATTGGAGAGTTTTGATATGGCCATTCGCAATTATGAAAATTTTGTAAAGGACAGCAGTTATTTTTTACGGTTTGATAGTATCCGGTTTAGAGAGAGCAGGATATTATTAAGCAATTTTTCTATTAATACCGAACCATATAAAGACAAACGTAACATACAGGTGCGTCAATTTATTCTCAGTGAATTGTCCTGGGCAGACCTTTTGTTTGATCAAAAAGTTATTGCGAGGCAAGCCCTATTGATACGACCTGTTATTGACTATTATCCTTCCGCAAATGCAAAACCAAAAAGTAAGAATCCAATTGTGAATTCGATGGCAGGGATCAACAATTTTATGAGTCTTGAAAAAATAGTAATAGAAAATGGAAAAATAAAAATAAGAACGAGAAATACCATCGACCTGATGTTAGACGATGCAAACCTTATATTAAACAGTAATAATGTTGCCGATTCCTTATCAATAGATAATGTGCAAGGATCTGTTGAGCTGCTTAATTTTAAAAAAGGGATAATGAAAACAAAAGGGTTGGTTGTAAACATGGATAATGCCTCTTTTGATGGAACCAGTAAACAATTTCAATTTGAAAAGGTGAATATCTATGATCGTCAGCAGGACTTTAATGTAAATGCGAGAAACGTAAAATTGGATAGCCTGGTATTCACTGATTCTTTAAAAACGCTGACAGGCCAGGGAATCAGCTGGACAAAAGCTGATATCGAAATAAATCTTTTACAACCAGGAAAAAAAGCCAATGACCCATTGACTGTTCTATTTAGTAAAATACAGGGAACGAATACTCAACTATATTTTAACAATGCAAAAAGTTCGTTATCGGTTTTTTTGAATTCCCTTTCCATCGCATCAATTGACAAAAAAGAAAAATTAAAGATCGATAGACTTAAGACAGATGGAAAAGATCTATACTGGTTTGGTCAACATACATCACTTACTGCGGATAAATTTTCCTTAATGGACAATTCTGCCTCTTCATTGACCAACTTTCAATTTAAGCAAGTAAAAGAGAGCGATAGTGTCGATATAAAAGCTTCGAACATAGTATTTACCCCGGATGTGAATAGCATTTTAAAAAGATCATCCCAAATTAAAAATGCAAAAATCATTGATCCTGTGATCAAGCTTCGGTTTACTGAAAAAAAGGATAGCAGCAGGGAAGCATCGTTGCCCGAAATTTTTGTTGATAAGCTTGAAATGGAACATCCCGTTTTTTCAATGGAAAATACCGCTTCAAAAGGCATACAAAAAGTTTATTGGGATGGAAGCAAAAGTACTGTCAGTCTCAATAATTTTATGAGCAAAGGAATCGATAATAAGATAAGTATTGGCTCATTTAATACTACGCTTTCTGATTTTTCAGTTACAAATGCTAATAACAAAACCACAACATCAAAAGAAGGATCCTTGAAAATACAGCTTAGTGATATGGTAGTGAATTCAGGTAAAAAATTATTTTGGTCCGTTAATGTTAATCAAGTTGAGGCAAAAAATTTTACAGCTGATAGCCTTGGTAAAAAAGCAGCTAAAATAAAAGTGTATGAAGGTGTTCTAAAAAATCTTCAATTAGGTTCTGAGATCAATGGTGATTTGAAGGCTATAATTAAAAAGAACCCTTCATTCACCGTTACCGATATTTCAGGGCAAATCATTGGTGAAAAAAACCGCTGGGATTGGTATAATCTTTCCTTTAGCAAACCAGCACAGAGCTTTTCAGTCGATTCTATATCTCTTCATCCTGTTAAAAGCCGGGATGAAGTTGTTGCAGCAAGCAAATGGCAAACTGATTATATTACTTTAAAAACCGGGAAGGTTTCAGTTTCAAAATTTGACCTTGACCAATATCTAGAAGACAGTGTGTTTCGATCCGGCAATATTACAATTGATGATCCCTATTTTACATCCTACAGAGATAAAACACCGCCATTTAACGCTGGAATCATAAAACCATTAGCAACAAAATTGATACAGAAAATACCTTTTAAAGTTTCTATCGATACAATCCTCATATCAAATGGTACGGCCGTTTATTCGGAACTAAATGATAAAACAAAAGAAACGGCGGTGATACCGGTAACAAGAATGAGTGGAGATATTTTCCCAATAAAAAATTTTGGATTGACTCCAACAGATAGCTTCAGGATTCGATTAAATTTTTACCTGCTAGATTCGGGATGGATAAGATTAAGAACAAGGGAATCTTATCTTGATACACTTTCGGGATTCCTGATCACTTTAAGGATGCAACCTCATTCTATGTTATATCTAAATAAGATCTTACCGGCATTATCTTCTGTTAAGCTTCAATCTGGTTATCTCGATACACTTACAATGCGTGCCGTTGGACAAGACTACCTTTCATTAGGTGAAATGAAAATGTATTATCATGACCTGAAAGTGCAATTCTTAAAAAATGGAAAAGAAGAAAAGAAAAGGTTTTTACAGGGGTTGATGACTTTTATTGCAAACAGCTTTGTTATTAAAAATGAAAACAAAAAGAGAGTAGGTGTGGTTTATTTTCCACGATTGCGTGACAGATCGTTCATAAATTACTATATAAAAATTGCAACGAGTGGTATAGCTTCGAGTGTAGGGGCAAAAAAGAATAAACGATTAATGAAAAAATACAATAGGCAATTAAAGGTCCGCCAACTTCCTCCGATAGATTTTGATTAATTTAATGTAAGAGGGAAATTAATTCGAAGAGAACATCCTTCACCGGGAGAAGATATAAGCTCCATATCTCCACCAAAAGCATCCACACGGTTATAAATATTAATAAACCCAATGCCCTTTGATTGAACAGAAGCATCAAATCCTTTTCCATCATCAATAATTGAAAGATAGATCTTGCTTTTTTCTTCTTTCAAATTAATTAATACATTTTTTGCGTTGGCATACTTGATAATATTATTGGTTTGCTCCTGTAGTATCCGGAAGATCATAAGCTTTTGATCATCAGAAAGCAGCTTATCAAGATTTTGATCATACTGAAACCTTGTTTCGATCTGCTGAAATGCTTTCATATTGATGATAATATCGTCAATGCTTCGGCTAAGACCGATAACTTTTACAAGCGATGTATTCAAGGTTTTTGAAAGCTTCCTGATCTCTTCCACTGCCATCAGTTGATAAGAGATCGCCTTTTCAATATGCTCACTTGCCTTTTGAGGATCAGTCTGTGCAGAATTCATGAACAACTTGGCACTCATCAATAACTGGTTAACATTATCATGAAGTTCGCGACTGATATTACTGCGTTCAGCTTCTTGTGCCGCAATACCTGCCTGGCTTACTGCTTTATGCTTTTGTTCCTGTTCCTGTAAAAGTTGATGTTCCAGTTTTTTCTTTTCAGTCAGATCACGTATAGCCCCTAATATTCTTACTGGCTTACCATGGCGTGTTAGAATAGTTCCTGAGTCGAGTAAAAATTTATAACTGCCATCTGCGCAAAGAAAAAGGTATTCATCTTCCCATTTTTCATGTCCATTTTGGATATGCTCCTGGACCTTATTCTTCACTCTCTCCCTGTCCTTTGGGTGAACTTTATTAAACCACCAATCGAGATCAGGTTTAATTTCATCACGACTATAACCGGATAATTCATAAAAAGTTTCACTTCGATAGATCTGTTTTGTTGCAAGGTCAATA
>DATDCP010000265.1:0-5162 GCA_036524255.1 Chitinophagaceae bacterium | reverse complement strand
TATCATTTGCTAATGTTTGTAAAGCAAGACTAGCTACAGCAGTTTTCTCAACATAGTTTGAATTGATACTATTAGTTGTTCTTAACAAATTATTCCAGTTAGCGCCACTGTTAGTGCTTTGATACAACACTAAACTGTTTTCATTCGAACCATTCAATTCAGCATCAAAATATTTCAAACGGAGAGTTGCATTTAAATTACTGTTGTTGGTTGGAACAATAGAGTAATATCGATTAATGCTTCCTGCTAAACCAGTTCCACTTTGTGGTATATGTCCACGACGTATCGTAACTGAACCAAGATTTGCATTGCTTGTAATAAAAGCGCCAAGACTGCCTGGGTTAGATCCATTTGGTGCATTCATGTTTTGTGTGATCTCAACAAAACCACCATTAGCACCAATGATCCTGTTCGCTTCTGTCTCGCCTGCTATATTGGCCCCAGTTGAAAGCAGAATATTATTTCCATTGAGATCCAATTGTCCTGAAATAAAATTGATAGAAGACCCTACATTTATATTCTTGTTGAGTAAAAGTTTTGCATTGTTGGTCTTTGCTATTTCAATGATAGTGAAAGATAGCATAGTGAAGCCACTGATGTTAGTATTTTGTGTACCGGTAAATTTGAAGCTTCCGGTACCTGCACTAATTGTTCCATTATTCACCAGGTTCATATCTTGCAGCACCACCGATGCATTGCCTGTAGTGATCCATTTTGCATCACTCCCGATATGCAATTGCCCAAACGCTTTCTGCAACAGGCAAATGATTATTATTGATAGAATTATTTTTTTCATAAATAGAAATTAAAAATTGGTGATTCCTTTTCTCTGAGTAGATTCTAATCCGCGATTACCAAACGTCCATGGAAGTTAGTATCACTATTGGTAACTATAGCCGGAACGTTTTCAGAATTTCCATGAAGGAATTGAACAAAAACCTGGTCTCCCGCATGTAAATACAATTCATCTGAAGTTCTTATATTAATTATGATCTGATCAGGATCGCTATCAATATCAAAAGTATAAGAAGGAGACACCTGCTCTGTATAAAAAGTGTTTCCATTCCGAATGATTCCGAATCTTATATAGGCATAAAAATCATCTTCTAAAAGAGCCCCATTTACAAGAACATGTAAATTGGTACCTAGGTTATATACCCCATTGACGGGTACTGTGAAGAGGCTTGCATTTGCAAAAGGGAGTGTGCCTCCATAAGAAGAGAAGTTATTACCGAAATCATAACTTTCACCAGAGAAGATAACTTTATACCAATTATCAACAGGAAAGCTATTAAAGGTAAAATTACTTCCCTGCCCACGGAACCCTATTTTGGATGGTTGTTGCCAGGTGGCATTTCCATTCGCATCACTTGTTAATACGGCACCAGCACTTGGGTTTGTATTGCCCCCGGCAATTTTTACTTTGCCATTAGATTCGAGTGCATATCCTGTTGCGCTATTTCCATATAAAGCTGTACCGGAAGAGGAGAGACCTCTTACACCAATTCCGTTGTTTGATGTGCCATATACTCCTTGAGTGTTTGCTGCATGCGATACACCTACAACTCCGCTACCGGCTGTACCATTATTTTGTCCGTGAACACCTGCCTTGCCTAAAGCTGTATTGGTAACACCTTTTATACCATAGCCTGTATTGCTTGTACCGATCACACCATCACCAGTAGTTGAGGTTGCTTCAATACCCGTGCCCGTTCCTGAGTTTTCTATTGAGACTGCTGCTGATGCATTCGCAGCATTCGTTTGATATATTTTCAATTGCTCACCAAGATGGTTTCCTGCGATCTGCACATTGGGAGAAGTGCTGCTATTGTTAGCAAGCTGAAAGCTGCCTGTTTTTCCTGCACCTTTATTCAGAAGATTCAGCAAAGTATTAGTATTAGCAGCATTATTATTTTCACCATAAAATGCAGTACCGTTGTCTGCATAGGATCTTATTGATTGTGCGCCAGCACCGTTCGAAAAAGCAAATAACCCCCAGCCACCTTCGCCGGTTGTTTTTGCAGTCAAGCCGATCCCAAATTGAGTAGTTGAAGAACCTTCAATAGCGGCGCCAGCACCTTGATTCGTTACTTGTAAGGCTGAAGTTGCGGTATTTACTGTTTGAGAGAATGGTAATATCAATCCACCACCACTTGTGTAAAGGTTTTTCCAACTGCTGCCATCATATGTCCAAATCGTTTTTGTATCGGTATCAAAAACCAAAAGACCAAGAACCGGTGATGCAATGGAAGTACGTTGTGCGGATGTTACCCGCGGCATCATAAAACCTTTTGTTGTGCTTTTTACATCCAGCATGGCGCTGGTTTCGGCAGTTGAACCATCATTATTAATGGCTACATTCTGTGAATGTGCGGCCAGAAAGCAAAAGAAAAAAATTGCGGGAGTGAATAATTTTTTCATAACAGTTTAATTAAGTGTTTAATTTTTTTTATTGTTTATTCTTTAAATCGCTGTAAAAATGGAAATGTCTTTTGCTCAAAGGAAATTTTCAATGTTCACACAGCTTAACTATAAAATGAAGCGGGGAGAAATTGAAATGACCCGTAGAGATGGTCCCTGGTGCATTGAATATTGATAGATCGCGACAACCCTTGTATTAATATCATGCTTAGATCCATGTCATCATAATGAAGATGACACCCGAACCCCGCACTTAAACTCAAATTATACACCGTTCATTAAATAAAAGGCACCATTGGCTAGGTTAAAATTGGTAACCGCATGGTCAGCGTATTAATATTGACATAGAAATTGACAAATAAAAAAATAACAAAATGTTCCAGGTAATACGCAGATTAATAAAAGGATTCACTCAAATGAGAGCCCAACAAAAATTAGAATACCAGCAATTGCTTGCAAAAAAGAGTGTGGGCTTCAGAACAAAGGTGGTTGAAGTAAAAGAAGAGGGACATCCATTAAAAGATTACGTGCAGTTGTGTATACTTACCCGGTTGCGTATAAATGGGAAAATTGTTTACCGGAAGGTCCGTACTTTATTAAAAGATGGTACCGTGCTTCATTCAGGCGATAGAGTGCATATCCGTTACAACCCATTTCACCTGAATAGTGTATTGCTTGGCGGGTTTTCCAAAAATTGACTCCTTATTTTTTCCATCATAGCTCACTTTCTCTTGGCTTACTGAATGCTCTGCTTTTGCGGGGCATTTTGGTTATATAATACGGTTCAATTGAAATTATCTACGGTTCACTAGCAAATTTTTGCTGGCTGCGAAAAAAGCGCTGAGATTTGCAATAGTAGTTTAACTGATTTAAAAATTCCTGGTTATGACTGAGATGCAAATTGGATTGGTGAAAAGAACTTGGAAGATCTTTCGGGGAATTGATCCTGGACTGGTTGGGGATACTTTTTATAGTAAGTTATTTAATGATAATCCTTCTCTTCGCCGCCTGTTTCCTAAAAGCATGGAGCAACAATACCGCAAGCTTATAGATATGTTAAGCACGATCGTAGCCCGCCTTGAAAAAATGGATGAGTTAAAAGATGATATTACTGCCATGGCGCAAAGACATACAGGCTATGGTGTCCGTCCAGGCCACTATAAACTTGTTGGCAAAGCATTGCTTTGGACATTGAAACAAGGTTTGGGAAATGATTGGACAAAAGAGGTGGAAGAAGCATGGACAACGTGTTACAATGTTTTATCTACTGCGATGATCAATGCAGCGGGTTACCAACAAAAGAAAGTATTCTAAAAAGATCTTCTATTTCAAAAAGTAAGTCCCGGTAAATACCCGGGACTTTTCATTTCTACAGTTGTGTCTTTAATATTGACCAATATTGTCTTTCGGTGCCAGTGATTTGTTTTAAAAAATCTCCGCTTCATTTCAAAAAAAATACTGTTCGACCGGATAAATTTTATTCCAGCTCCTTTCAAGATCATTTTTGCACTCCAAAACAAAAACTAAAAATGATGAAAAAGATCGATTTAATGCTCAACATAATCAGTGCGATAAGAATAGCAATAGGATCAATTATTGTAATTGCAATGGGATTAACTATTGTGATTGGGATGGCAAGCTGCAGCAAAGAGAATACGCTAACGCCTGCACCTGCTACTCAACCGCCTGTTATGGCTACAAAGAAAATTAGCCAGATAAGCTATAGCTATAATGGAAGTGCCAGCGAGAACGAGAGCATGACTTATGATGTTCAAGGCAGATTAGCAACATATAGCGAAGATGATAACACAAGCAGTTTTGCCTATACTTCGGCGACTAAGCTTGAAGTAACCAGGAGAAAAAAGTCAGATAACAGCATTGATCGAATATATGACTGTACCATGAATTCAAATGGAGCTATTACCGAGATACTTTTTAAAGAAAACAACATTATTGCTTACAACTATCAATTCGAATACAATTCAGATGGTTACCTTACAAAGATCAAAGGAATTAATCCAGGATACATTTATGAAGAATTTTTTGAGATAGTGGATGGCAACGTTACTTCCTCTAAACTTTACTATGATGGGGTACAGTCATCAAACAGGCAATATTTTCCTGACAATACAAAACCGAATAAAACATTTTTTAGCACATGGACTTATTGGCCTTCTGCCACACTATTTGGAAAGCCATCCAAATATCATTTGAAAGAATTCAAAGATTTCAACATGAGTAATACGCTTACCTGGCATTCAAAATACATGATCGAAACAGATGCGCAGGGTTACCCGGTTAAGATCACAACTGATTTTATACTGCGGGGCACAAAAGGAATTACCAATTATTCATTTCAATAAGGGTTGGAAATACGCTTCATTTGAATTTTGCCACGCTTCATTATAAAAGCACCCCGCCAGGTCTAACTTATTTTGCCTGCCGGGGTTTTGTGTTTACTTTGGAGCAATGATGCGCTACTTTTTCTTTGGCTGCTTATTTCTATCGATAACCTCAGCTTCAGGCCAGGGCAATCCATTTATTTTTCGTCACCTGAAAGAAAAAGATGGTTTAAGTAGCAATTTGATCAATTGCTTTTTAAAAGATAGCCGTGGTATTTTATGGGTCGGCACATTCGATGGATTAAATCGCTTTGACGGGTCTCATTTTTATGTTTTCAAAAGGAAAAAACAGGCAAATTCAATTATCAATAATACTATACATTCTTTATGTGAAGACAA
>DATDCP010000264.1:0-4308 GCA_036524255.1 Chitinophagaceae bacterium | reverse complement strand
TTTACTGTTCCATCCACCGTTGTATCAGGATAAGTTCCGGATATTTTTGCTTCCGCATGGTTCACTACCGGCATCGCATCTGTCGTTGTTTGAGGCGCCGCGGTTTCCGTCGTTGTGGCTGTTTCCGATGATGTTGATGTTGTTTTGTCTTCGCTGTTGTTGTTGCAGGCAAATACTGCCATACAGGCTATTATCGCCGCACTTGACAAAAGTTTTGGAGAAAAAGAATTGGATCTCATATGAATTGATTTTTAGAAAATACATTTTGTGAGAAAGGTTGTTACAAAAACCTTACCTGTTTTCAGCGTCTTTGATGTTTTACAAATAGTCTGCCAATAGGGGACAAAACGTGACTCAGGCAATCATGATATATGGAACGAAGATTGTACTAAAAGTTAGAGAGTCTTTAAATATGGATTCATGACTCCAAAATCTATTATTTATGCAACAAGATAAAATAATCGTACTTCAAACCTTTTCAGACCTCATGGAGGCAAAGACAATGCAGAACAAGCTGAGAGAACATGGTATTACATCATCTCTCACAGATGAAAATGTACTGGGCATGGATCCTATCGGTGGCATTGAGCTTAAAATTTTTGAAAAAGACAAGGAAGCTGCGTTGAAAATAATAAATGAATAACTATAGGTATTCAAGAATGTTTAAATTTATGTAACCCCGGCTGTCGGTAGTGTTCTCATTTGTTCTCCTTAAATAAAAAAAGCACAATAAAAGCTGGCCTGAGTATGTGGCCAATCATTTTATTGTTTGTGCTTTTTTTGAATGCCTGGGCAATTTCGTTTGTACCATTTCCTTTTGTATATTCAGTAGGTAGTTCAATGAAACTGGATTGGCAGAAAGAACAGAATAAAAATTATGGAACCCCTGGTTATTCTTATCGTTGTCTTTATTATCACTTTACTGACTACAAAAGCAATTAAAAAAGTATGGTTGTATTCATTCGCCGGCTGCGTCGCCATGAGTGTGATGCTGTTGTTTACTGGTGTAAGTCATTTTTTATATCCTGAAGGGATGGCTTTAATGCTGCCTGACTTTATACCTTTCAAAAAAGAAGTGATATACCTGACTGGTGTAATTGAAATAACAGCAGCGATAGGTATTCTTATTCCGCGGTACAGGAAACTAACAGCCTGGTTGCTCATTATTTTTTTCTTAGCGATATTACCTGCAAATATTCATGCGGCCATTAATCATGTAAATTTAAGAACAGCTACTTTCGATGGCAGCGGCTTACTTATGGTTCAGGGTACCACTGCAGATCTTTTTTATTGCCTGGGTTTATTATTTTGGAATAAAAAAACATTAACACTAATTATGCGGGTGACACAGCATTCTTTTCATTTTACAACATAACCCTTCGTTGCACGGTTGTCAATAATATATTGAGCTAATTTGTTTCCCATCTCTAATCCCGTTTGATTATCCGCTTGAAAATGTATTCCCGCATAAAATCTTGAATCAGCACATTCCTTTGCTTTGCCTTTGAAAAACTCTGCATCGGCTGGAAAAAAATAAGCAAGTACAGTAGCCGCTGCAGAAGATGCAGTAGCATGACCGGAAGGATAACCCGGGAATGGAGGTGTTTCAAATAAAGGTGTAAAGGTTGTATCATATTGAAATGGACGTATTCCCCAGTACGCATATTTTGCGTCCATAATGGCTATAGCTGCATCATGTATCGTAACATGCAAGACAGTATAGATATGTGCACAGGCAGGCGCATTTTTATCAAGATGCAATTCAAATATTTTTTTACTGGCTAGCTCGGTCCAGAAATCCAGGCCGGTTAAGTTATGCCAGTATAATGCAAGGTGATCGGACATGAAATTTCTTTTGAAGTTTTTCAGAGCTTTCATGTCATTGGAAAAATCAGGAGGCGCCGGTGGCCGGAATTGGTTTGGTGATTTAAGTGCAATCGGTTTAAAACTTGCTGTTGTAATGCCAACAGGGTATTCTCCTTTCCATAATTTGGGATCGTTGTGCATTGTACCTTTCCATTGAATATCTGATCCATCTTTTTTTGCCTGTTCGATAACAAGGGCAGCAATCTGTTCTCCCAATTTCCATCCGTCTTCCACATCACTTGGAAATTGTACCCCTGCATATATTCTTGATTGAGCAGCTTCTTTCCCCAATCTTAATATTGAATCAGCAGCTTCAGGAAAAAAATAGGCCAGTACATTAGCAGCTGCCGCCGCAGTTACTGAATGCTCACAGGGATAGGAAGGTGTGACGGGCGAAGTGATAACAGGTTTTAATGATGGATCAAACTGGAAAGGCCGTTTTCTCTGGTAAGTATATTTTGCCTTCCATGCTGCTGCGGTTGCATCATTGATCGCCATATTCATCCAGGCCATTGGTGCCCGCAGGAAAGTGCCAAAATTTTCGAAGGTGGTCAATTTATAAGCAATTTCATTCCAGCGGTAAGATGGTGATCCTGCATCCCAATATTGTACCTGGTGCAAAATTTTTTCATTTCGTTTAGCGATCTTTTCTTTTATCTCCGCTATTTCTTTTTGCGTTTGTTCTTTATTGGGCGGAGCTGGAACTTTTATTTGCCCGGCATCATTCAATACCCAGGTTTTTAAATAAGTTGATTCTATTTGAGTTTGAGAAGAAGCACTAAAGAAAATGCTGCATAATAAACAGGTCAGCAACGATGATGTTCTGGTCTGCAAGTAAATAAGGGTAAGCATAGTTTTATGGTTTTCGTTTATTGTATTTGTCAAAAGGACACGACTTTTTTTAAAGACGTTTTGTACTTGCTCAAAACTATTTTCTTTACTTGATAATGAATTTGCTGTGCAGCTCAAAAAATTATACAAGGAGTTCAAATGATCCAATATTCAGGCAATAGAAGCCTGGGTTGGTACATGGTGCTTGCGATATTGTAATGGAGAAGAATTATAATGTTGCTTAAAAACCCGGTCGAAGTGTGTAATATTTTTAAATCCGCTTTCAGTCGCTACATCCATAACTGGGTTTTCAGAACAGATCAGCAAACGAGCGGCTGCTTCCAATCTTTTTTCAAGTAACCATCGGCCCGGAGCAATGCCATAGGCAGCATGGAAATCCCTTTTAAAACTCGAAAGACTCCTGTGACAAAGACGGGCATATTCATGTAATTGAAGATTAAAAAGACAATTACATTCCATAATTTCTTTCAGATCATCCACGTTTGTTAAAGCAAGCCTGTAAAAAAAAGCTGTAAGTTCTTTATTATCCCTGTTAGTAATAATATTGAGAAGTAATTCTCTGAACTTTAGTTCTATCAGGTTTTCTGGCGGCCGGGTGGTAAGAGAAAAATAGGGAAGAACAGATTCGTAAAATGCAGTCATTATTGCCGTTGTTTGAACCGGTAGAATTTTATCATTTGAAATTATTGAAAGATCGATCGCAGGAAGAGCAGCATTATTTTCCCTGATGAACGAACGGATATATTCATCAGGTACATAAAACATCAGGGCGCAAAAGGATTCTTCATCAACCTTCTTTATTCCCAAAGCTCCTTTTTTTACAAATACGGCTGAACCGGTATCCAGGTGCCAGGTGCGTTCACGGCTGTAGAGATCATGTTTTCCTGAAGTTATATAAAGGAATACATTATGTTCTGTCCAATCTTCACCTTTGATAAAATCGGGTGGGCATTCATTTATAAGGAATAACAGGTCCTTGCAGGAAAACTGCCGGATCTCAACAGGATGTTCCTTCACAAAATCATAAAAGTTCAACATCACGTAATCTCTTTATTCCAATGCTAAGGTAGAAAAAGAGCAGGGAATAGCCTCACTTAGTTGTGGGTCATACAAAGGGGGACAAAGAGTGATTCAATTTATTCTTTTATCTTCCCTATTAAACAAAAACCAACGAACGGATAACGACGCGGTTTGTTTACCATGACCACCGATAAATACATTATAACTGAAAAAACAATTAAGGAGCCCCCGGTTTCTTTTAGTGAGAGATTGAAATTTCTTGGGCCTGGTTTTATTTTATCAGCTTCTATAGTTGGGTCGGGCGAATTGATAGCCACAACCATATTGGGTGCAACCGCAGGATTCATTGCTTTCTGGGTGATCATTGTAAGTTGCCTGATAAAAGTAGCAGTACAACTGGAGTTTGGGAAACAAGCTATACTTACTGGTGAAACTGTTATGAACCTGTTTAATAAATTACCGGGCATCCGCTTCGGTAAAGCAGGATGGGCTGTTTGGACAGTAGGTATATTGACCACTCTTAAAATTGTACAGTTGGGAGGAATGATCGGTGGTTCAGCAGTTGTATTA
>DATDCP010000263.1:0-2304 GCA_036524255.1 Chitinophagaceae bacterium | reverse complement strand
CATCTGATATATCTACATGTACTGGCCTGCCGGTGAGACGGTCGCCGAGCCGGATGCCGGTCGGTGAAACGGAGGAACGATAACTCGTTTCAAGATTAAAAAAACAGCAGGCCTGTTCGGCAAATGTGTCGAAGCTGTCGTTCATTGGGAAATCGGACTCATTGCCGGGGATGCCGGCCCAATAAATTTGCGGTGCGCCTGCTGTCTCTATCTTTGATACTGCATCCATTTGCGCCAGCCCCGAAGAAACAAGATTCTTCAGGTCTTTTAATTCCTCTTTGTTTTCAGTCCACACCATCACATTGAAATGAGCCTTTACAGGCGACCGTTGTTCACCGATGGCCTCGTTTAAAAAATCATTGGTTGCATCCCGGCCTATTGAATTTTCTCTTGAATAAGCTGATAAGCTTTGTAAACGGAGACGCTTACTTTCTAATTTTTTAATTGTTGCCTGTGCATCCTCGATGAACACGTACTGGTTATAAATATGATTGCACGAAAGCAATTGCCCAAGCGTGGATGCAAAGCCAACAGGAAATTTGGTCTTATCAGTTGAATACTTATCGTAATTAATTCTTGAACCGCATAAAGAAGGCAGATCTTCTGCACTGGCTAAGGCGAATAGTTGAACATGTTTATCGCCAACCTGTATTCCATCCTTAAACCCGATATCACACACAAGATTATTATTTGAAAGCCTCAGATACTTTTCAATTACTCCAACTTTCTTTGCATTGCTTGTGAGTTCCTCATCCCTTAATCTTTTAAGATTTACAAATCCGCTGTCTTCCAATATTCTTTTAAACTGGCCGGCGCTGTCCAGGAAATCCTGTACAAGTTGAGCATCGAGTGTTTCCTGGGGAACAATCGTTTTTCTTAACAGGTTTGAAAAAAGCGAACTGGAAATTTTTCTTCCCGCAGGTTTCCTGGTAAGAAAAATATAGCAGGTGTGGTCAAGGTAAGGTCGTTCATTAAAAGATCTTTCACTGCTTCTTGATAAAAAACTGTCATTGCCGTTCAGGAAGTCAGCTTGATGCTTGCTATCCAAAAACCAATCCTGCTTGTGAAAGACAGTTTGCTTCGGCAAAACTTTGATTGCTTTGATCCATGCCTGGTGAAACGCTTCATATTCATCGTTGGATAAAGTAAATATTTCCGGTAGCTCGCAATTAAAAGCAATCGTAACATCGCCGGACTTTGAAAGTATAAGGTCGTGTTCCACATCCATCACAGGTAATATGTTTTCCAGCGCTCTTTCCATTACTTAATCTTTAAAGAAAATTTTTCTTGAATAAGATTTAACCGTATCGGGTATGCTGCTTTTCGCAATTTTCTTCATCATGCCATGTTCACCATATTTATTGCTCAGTTTGTAGACATGGATAAATAGACTTGTCCCAAGTACAACGATCAAACCGACGCAGAAAAAAGTATTGATACCAATTATATATAGTAAAGCAAAAATGATAAGGAGAATAACAAGCCCGCCACCCAAATACCAGATATACTGCGCCTTCAATCCCCGAAACTCTACGGGCTTGTTGATTCCCTTATTAACTTTATATACACTGTTTGACATAAGTAAAATCTTTTTTCACGCGGGCCTGTGAGTTTATATTCCAAAGAATGATCTTATCACTGTTGTTACCACTACTAAAAACACGCACGAACCAAACCATGCAGCCGCAGTTTTCCCGGTATCATGATCGCCTGCATTCCATTTTTGATAAACTTTTACGGCGCCAATTAATCCGAGTATTGCCCCTACTGCATACATCAGGTTTGTACCGGCAGTAAAATAACTTCTCACCTTGGTGTTAGCTTCATTGATACCGGCGTTACCATCCTGCGCCATGACGACTACGCTCATAAGAAATAGATAACTTGTCAACAACCATTTTTTTGTCATACAGATATTTATTAGTTAGTTAAAAAAGTAAAAGAGGCTCCATTACCTTACGGGATAACGGAGCCGTATTGATGCTATGTGTCGCCCCATACTTTGTTCAGATCTTCCTCAATCAAAAACATAGCACAATAAGTTTCAGTTTGAATCTTTATAAATTGATCCAGGGATTCTTTATATTCTGAAAGAGCAAGTGAAGGGTATTTATTTGCGATCAAACCAAGGCACTCCAGCAAAACTTCTTTTGAAACCTTATTTCTTCCGGTTTCTTCAAGATAGGCGATTACCTCGTCTGTAAAAGATTGCACTAATTGAGAATGGTTTGTTGCTGCTATTTTCAAGTCAGCATCTTCGCCAGTAGTAGGGGAGTTTGATTGTTTCGCTGAAGCAACAGTAAG
>DATDCP010000262.1:0-6050 GCA_036524255.1 Chitinophagaceae bacterium | reverse complement strand
CTTAGGAAGCATAAATACTGGTATTTATATCATTCGCTTCACAGATGGAGAACAACAATGGAGTGAAAAATTCATTAAAAGGTAATCCTTTCACAAAACAATAATCCGTACCCTTTTGGGATCTCGAGGTTTTTCTCTAATTTAGAAAAACCTCTTTTTATATGCGTTGGAGAAAATTCAATGGCGAACCAATAGAGATCCCTATCCTTGAAGCCGTAGAAAATGCAATCAAGCGGGAAACTGAAAAAGGCTATCGTCTTAAAGTATGTATCGGTACCGATTCTCAAGTAAAAGGAAAAGAAACTGAATTTGCGACTGTAATTGTTTTTCTACGGGAAGGACATGGTGGCTTTATGTTCATTCACAATGAAAAAACAAAACAGCAATTCACTATTAAAGAAAGAATGCTATTAGAAGTAGCTAAGAGTATTGAGATCGCTTATGAGCTCTGTAACCTCTTTACTGTTTATGACGTAGATATGGAAGTGCATGCCGATATTAATACGAATCCTCATTTCAAAAGTAATGATGCCCTTAAAGAAGCAATGGGATATATCCTCGGAATGGGTTTCGCATTTAAAGCAAAACCCGAAGCTTTTGCAAGTAGCAGCTGCGCAAATAAAGTAGTGAACTGATGATTGATCCGATTAATTCCTTTTTACAGCAACAACTTTTTCAACAGTAGCATTTGATGTAAAAACAGGAACTCTTTTGTCAGGAGATAAAGATTCCGAAGACACATTATAGTTCAAACTTCTTTTCTTTGAATCTTCATGGGCGAAAGAGAAAGAAAGAATGACCAAGACGAATAAAAGGCCCGCAATATTTTTTTCAGATAAGATTTTCCTCATAGTTCAATGGCTAAATCCGGTGCAAGATAACAGTTAAATTCCTTAATTCATAGAGGTAAAAATCCCTTTTTTATACACAGCTCAACCATTTGTGTTAAGAAGTTCTATATAATTAAGTATTTCTTTTCTTCCATCTCCTTTCGTAGCTGAACTAACAAAATAAACAGGCAGCTCAGTCCATGTTCTTGATAATGTTCTCATAAAATCATTCACATTTCTTAATGTTGCCCCGGGTTTATTTTTATCTGATTTTGTAAATACAATTGAAAAAGGGATTTGCCACTCCCCTAACTTGTTTATAAAATCAATGTCTTTCTTTTGTGGTTCGTGTCTGCTGTCAACTAATAAAAAAAGATTTGCAAGATTTTCTCTTTGACGAACATAATCATTAATCATTTTTTCCCAGCCCTTTCTTTGCTTTTGAGAAACAACAGCAAAACCATAACCTGGAAGATCGACGAGATACCATTTAGAATTTTTACCGGAAGAAATTTCAAAATGATTGATCATTTGTGTTTTGCCCGGATTGGCAGAAACCTTTGCGAGCTCTCTTTTATTGCAAAGCATATTGATCAAAGAAGATTTGCCTACATTGCTTCGGCCAAGAAATGCATATTCTGGTTTATCAGGCTTAGGGCATTTATCAACTGTTGGGCTACTGATAATATATTTGGCTTCTTTGATCTCCATTATTCTGCAATATAGCCTCAAACTTCAAACCTAAAACCATATTGACTTACCTTCGCAGCCGCGATGAATTCCCAATTTCCTCATGATGAAATAAAACCTTTTGCTTCGGATAAAGCAAAGAAGCAACAGGTAGAAGAAATGTTTGACAGCATTGCTGCCCGTTACGACCTGATGAACCGCCTGTTTTCTGCCGGTATTGATATGAGATGGCGAAAAAAAACAATCAACCTTCTCAAAAAACTTGAACCCAAAACAGTGTTGGACATGGCTACAGGCACGGCTGATATGGCCATATTGGCTTGCCGCCTGTTAAGTCCTGATAAAGTAACCGGGCTCGATCTTTCGGCCGAGATGCTGGAGCTGGGAAGGAAAAAGGTTGAAAAAGAAGGGCTTGCGAATAAAATTGAATTGGTAAAAGGTGACGGAGAGGCAATAAGTTTTCCCGATAATTCGTTTGATGCGGTGATGGTGGCTTTTGGGGTCAGGAATTTTGAAAACCTGGAAAATGGATTAAGGGAAATGCTCAGGGTATTAAAGCCAGGGGGCAAACTTGTGATATTGGAGTTTTCCAAACCAAATTGGGGTTTCAAAAATTTATATAACGTGTACATGGGAATAGTGGCGCCGGAAGTGGCCCGCTGGTTCAGGCAAAATAAAGATGCTTACCGTTACCTGAACAGGTCGTCGAATGCCTTTCCTGATCGCAATGATTTTACCGCCATTTTAAACCGTGTTGGATTTTCCAATACCGAATGTAAACCGTTAAGCTTTGGAATATGTTGCATATACAGCGGAAGAAAGTTATAAAGCCAGTTACCTTATTCGCATTTGTTTTGCTGATCTGTTCACCTGCATGGTCGCAGAAGGAACAATATCAACTTGATCATGACGCCAAACCATACTATTTTGGAATTACACTTGGCGCTAACATTACCCGTTTCCAAATAGAACAACATCCCCGCTTTCTGCAATATGACAGCGTGATGGAAATTTTACCGTTGAACTCACCAGGGTTTCAATTGGGATTAAATGCCACGGCAAGACTGACTAACAGGTTTGAATTTAGATTCAACCCAATGTTGATGTTTACTGACCGCAGCATCACTTACAAACTAAAATATAAAGACCCGATTGATGGCATTGAGCCAACCAAAAAAATTGAATCAGTAATTTTTTCTTTCCCCTTTCAATTAAAATTTAATAGCGACCGTATCGGCAACTTCCGTGTGTATATGCTGGGTGGCGCTTTTACCCAAATTGATCTTGCTGCCAATGCCCGTGCAAGACGTGCTGAAGACCTGGTGAAACTGCAGAATTCAGATTATGGAGTAGAACTAGGAATGGGGTTTAATTTTTATTTCCAGAGTTTCATCTTTACTCCTGAAATAAAATTGAGCAACGGGCTTCGCAATGTTCACAGCCGTGATGAAAACCTAAAATATTCGAATGTGATCGACCGAATTAATTCAAGAATGATCGTGATCTCGATCCATTTGGAAGGATAAAATTACAACCTAATTCTTTCGTCCTCCATCTACAAATATTCTTTTCAGATCTTTTTCGTTATTAATTATTTTATAAAAATCTTCAACGTAGCTCACACTCCTCGATTTTTCTTTTGAACTCAAATACTCATTACTTTTTATCATCCCAATTATCTTTTCCTTTTTATCATTATATAGCTGAACGGCAATTTTCAATTCTTCCATTGTCCTGGGAAAACCACGGTTCAGTCTTTCTCTGACGCTGCTGATCTGATCTTGTAATTGCTCATCAATGGTAGCATAAGGAGGATCTACAAATCCGCAAATATCAAAATCGTAAGCAACCGCATAAGGTCTTACACCTGTTGCGTCTTTTGGTCCAATAAGTTTTATATTATGATAAGCCGGTACTGACCAGTCTGTATTTGCGATCAGGTATTCGAATAAAGTTACGATCGTCATTTGATCTCTATTGGTTTGCTCTGTGTTATATGGGGTGCCCTCTATTTCCACCATATTGTTTCTTTTAGCCATATCATCTACATCTTCTATCAAAAAAGCATATTGAGTGTACGGCTTTTTCTTTCCCGAAACATCTTTAAAAGAAACATTCATAAATCTTACACGCAGGCTCATGTCGGTAAGCAGGTTATACATTTTATAAGCTAAAAATTCTTTTACAACTAATTGTCCGGACTCATCACCGGTGTTACAGCCATTTGAAAGTTTTAATTCCTTGAATTTATATAAACTTGAATTGCTGTCTTTCCTGAAATTTAGTTTGAGACCCGGCATATAACAAGTCTCTCTTCTGAAATTACCTCTTACTGAAGCTTCTATCTTTTCTGTGATCGTTACGCCATCCTTGGTAGCAAACGTCAAGGTAGCCGGCAAAAATCTGTCCCGAGCCTTTTTGGCAAGGAGATCTTTCAGATCCATTTCTAGTGTAGCATTTACTGTTGATTCCTCTTCAAAAAATTTTACTTTATCAACTTTCTGTGCAGATACAGGCAGATAGAATAGAGTGGTAATAAATAAGAATAATGAAAAAAACTTTTTCATAATTAATAGCTTGTGGTGAAAAAAATCGAAAGTTCGTATATATAAATATAAAATGTTTTTTCCATTCAGCTTTTCGCTATTTCATTACTTCACTAATTACTTTTCCAATACTGCCTCCCGGCATTTGAATATGTAACAGGGCGGCCAATGTTGGGGCAATATCCGTCATATATGTTTCTCTGTTCGTTTTACCCGCTTTGATGCCCCATCCATACCACAACAAAGGAATATGCGCATCATAAGGGTACCACATACCATGAGTGGTTCCGGTGCTTGAAAAACTTTCCATATGATTTGATTTTAAGATGATCTGAACATCACCGCCCCTTGCAGGAAAGAAACCATTCTCGATCATCTCCTTTATTTTTCCAGGCAAAGGAACTAATCCTATTTGTTTCAGATCAAAAGCCCTTGCTACAGCTTCTTGTTTTGAAAGAAAAGCAACAGCAAGATCCACAATTTCCTGGCGATTCAATTTACGGTCTGCATTGATCACATTATTATTTAATACCAATTGATAATTGGAGATATTTAGCGCCAGGTTTCCCGGACCGAACTTATCTTTCAATTGCTGATTTAATTGCTCCAGGACGCCCCCTTCGCTAAATGTGCCAGCAGGTATTTTATTTTCTTTCATAAATCCAGGAACATGTGCCACGCCATGATCTGCTGAAAGAAAAACAGTGTATTGCCCCTGTCCTATTTTGGAATCAAGATAATTTAAAAACTCTCCAAGTTCTTTATCAAGACGTAGAAAATCATCTTCCTGTTCCATTGAATTTGGTCCAAACCCATGACCGATATAATCTGTCGATGAAAAACTTAAAGCCAGAAAGTCGCTGATCGCATCTGCACCGAGGCTTTCTCCTTCTATTGCAGCTTTCGCCATTTCAATAGTAAATGTATTGCCATGCGGAGTACTTAAAATTGCGCTATAGTTTTTTCCAATGAACTTTTTTAAGTCATAGGGAAACCCGGTACCAATACCTTTGGATTCATAAGATTTGTCATCGCTTGTACTTTGTGAATATGTATTTACAGGATAAAGGGTGTTCCACCCTTTCTCATAATATTTATCTACTAGTTTTTTTCCATTGATATCTTTCACCCATTGTGGCAGGTCTGCCATGTAATAAGTTGAAGTGATCCAATTACCCACTGAACCATCATACCAATAAGCAGCATTGGCGCTATGTCCCGCAGGTAAAATTCCTCCCCGATCTTTTGCTGCAACCCCAATCACTTTAGCCTGGAAATTTGTCGCAATTCTTAATTCATCACAGATAGTGGTAACTAACATATTTCTTGGACTTTGTAATCCTGCATTGGATGAACTGCCAACAGTTTTCACCGATTTATCTTCCGTGCAATAGACGTCACGTTGCTGCGCTTCATCCCACCAAAAGTTTCCGGCAATACCATGAATAGCAGGGACCGATCCTGTATAAATTGTTGTATGACCCGGTGCGGTAACTGTCGGTGCATACGGTATCAACGTATTTTCACAACTAAACCCCTGGTTCAGCATTCTTTTAAACCCCCCATTAGCAGCATATCGATCATAATAACGATAGAGATAATCCCAGCGCATCTGATCTATTGTGATTCCAACTACAAGCTTTGGTCTTTGAAGAGTCTCTCCTGGAGTTCCGGATTGAGCAGTTGATGTAATGAAAATAAATAGGGATAGGATAATCGAACAGATCCGCTGCATAAACCTTGTTTTTATAAAGATAGGGGAAATGGAAATATAGTTGCAGACGGTTAGTTACAGCAAATAGTTGGCTTTTGTAAACTAATTTTTTTAAAATTCAAACACCCTTCGATGCATGTTCCACCTGATGCCAAATGCAACAATTGTTGTTGAAGTGGATTGAGATGTATTTGATGGTACATCAAATTTTCGATTACTCACCGTACCTTCTATAAATAAATTTTCTTTTAGCTCATAAGAAAGCAAAAA
>DATDCP010000261.1:0-13611 GCA_036524255.1 Chitinophagaceae bacterium | reverse complement strand
AAAAAAGAAAAGCACTGTCCGGTTAACGAAGAATTCAAAACTCATTAAAACCATCATCAACGCTATACAGGAGAAAAAAGGTGAAAACATTATTTCTCTTGACCTGAGAAAAGTAGATGAAGCTGTTGCAGATTTTTTTATTGTCTGCGAAGCAGGTAGTCAGCCTCAGGTAAGGGCCATTTCGGATTTTGTTGAAGAGCAAATAAAAGAGAAATGTGATGAATACCCATATCATCATGAAGGAAAGAAGAACCTGCAATGGGTATTGATCGATTATGTGAATGTGGTGGTTCATGTGATGCTTTCGGAAACACGGAAATTTTATAAGCTGGAAGAAATGTGGAGTGATGCAGTGACACATGAGCATGAAGACTAAACAGCTTTGGATAAAATATATAAATTAAAATCTAATCATTAAAGAAAACAGGTTATCGGGAGAATAAAGAAAAAAATGTCACAAGATCAATTCAATAAAAACGAAAAATTTCCGCGGTTTCAACCAAACCGTGATGAGAATAAAAAGGGCGGACCTAAATTCAGCAATTACTGGGTGTGGGCTATATTACTTGCAACAGTAATAGGATTTAGCATATTCAGCCCATTTGGCAAGAGAACTCAACCCATTACTGTAGGTGAATTCAAAGACATGTTGCGTAAGCATCATGTTGAAAAATATACTGAAGTAACCAATAAGAATATTGTAAGGGTATCTATAAAAAAGGATATTCTTAATGAATATTTAAGTAAACTCCCTACAAATGCTATTTCAAATAAAAAAGATGAAAAGCCCCCGCAATTTAGTTTTGAATCAAATGAGCGGTTTAGGGAAGAGATACTGGAATTTAAAAAGCAGAACCCAGCTTATTTCCCCGATGAATCTTCTGACCCATATTTTATTGAAAAGGACAGCACTTGGTTTTCAGGCGCCGTGAGTTTTATATTACCTGTATTACTTTTTCTTGCGATATGGATATTGCTTATGCGTAAAATGAGCGGTGGAGCAGGAGCAGGCGGCGGTCCCGGCGGTATTTTTAATATTGGTAAATCAAAAGCTACCCTATTTGATAAAGGCACTAAAGTGAATATCACATTTGCTGATGTTGCCGGGCTGGATGAAGCGAAAGTGGAAGTGATGGAGATCGTGGACTTTTTAAAGAACCCCAAAAAATACACCAATCTCGGTGGTAAAATTCCAAAAGGCGCATTGTTGATCGGACCTCCGGGAACTGGTAAAACACTTCTTGCAAAAGCAATGGCCGGCGAAGCACAGGTTCCATTCTTTAGCCTTAGTGGTAGTGATTTCGTTGAAATGTTTGTGGGTGTTGGTGCCAGCCGTGTTCGTGATCTTTTTAAGCAGGCAAGAGAAAAAGCTCCTTGCATAATATTTATTGATGAAATAGATGCGATCGGTCGTGCAAGAGGAAAGAATGTAATGATGAGTAATGATGAAAGAGAAAGCACATTAAATCAATTGTTGGTAGAAATGGATGGTTTTGGAACTGATGCAGGTATTATTGTATTAGCTGCTACCAACCGTCCTGATGTATTAGACAATGCATTGCTTCGTCCCGGACGTTTTGATAGACAGATCTCAATTGATAAGCCAGACTTGAAAGGAAGAGAAGCAATTTTTAAAGTACACCTGAAGCCAATTAAACTCTCAGAAAAAGTTGATATACATAAACTGGCGGAGCAAACTCCGGGATTTGCCGGCGCTGATATTGCCAATATCTGTAATGAAGCTGCTTTGATCGCAGCGAGAAAAGGAAAGCAATCAGTTGAGATGGCCGATTTCCAGGATGCAGTAGACAGGGTAATTGGTGGTCTTGAAAAGAAAAACAAGATCATTTTACCCGAAGAGAAAAAAATTATTGCTTTTCATGAAGCAGGTCATGCTATATGCGGTTGGTATCTGGAACATGCTTATCCATTATTAAAAGTAACGATCGTGCCTAGAGGAACAGCCGCATTAGGCTATGCACAATACACGCCAAAAGAACAGTATTTATATAATATCGATCAGCTGATGGATCAGATCTGTATGACATTAGGTGGCCGTGCAAGTGAAGATATTTTCTTTGATAAAATTTCAACAGGTGCACAAAATGATCTTCAGCAGATCACGAAGATCGCCTACTCTATGGTGACTGTTTACGGTATGAATGAAAAAGTGGGAAGAGTAAGTTTTTATGATCCACAACAGGAAAATTCATTCACAAAACCATATTCTGAAGAAACATCCAGGTTAATAGATGAGGAAGTACGTAAGTTGATAGATGAGGGATATGTAAGAACAAAGCGTTTATTAACGGAAAAAAAGGAACAAGTAAGAATTGTTGCCGAAGCATTGTTAGAAAGAGAGGTTCTTTTTCAAAGCGATGTAGAAGCATTGATCGGCAAAAGACCATTTGAAGAAAAGAAAGTGCTTGATGTTCCAATAACAGAACCAATCGTTGAGCAGGCGAAACCCTTTGAAAGACCTTCAGAGAAAAGTTCGCCTGAAGGAACGGAAGGAGCTGGTTCGGGAATGTTCCCACTTCCAGCTTAAACAAATAACCGGGAATGAAATTTTCTCCATCAAAAGAATCAATTCTCAAAAAAATAAGAAAGGCGTTGAGTCACTCAACGCCTCTTCCATTTCCGCAAAGCGAGGGCAATCAACCAATATTCCCTCCCGCATCAGAAGAGCTTGAAGTAGTATTTGCAGAGCAATTCAATGGATTGGGTGGCCGGTTTATTTTTTGCGTGAATCGGCAAGAACTGGCTTTTCAATTTAATAGTCTTATTAAAAAAAGTGACTGGCAAAAAGTTTACTGCGTTGAAAGTAAGATCAGGGAGCTTGTTGGTAATTCAGCCGAAGAAAGATTTACTGAAAAAGATCTTGCAGATTGTGATGTAAGCGTAACGGGTTGCGAATATTTGGTGGCTCGTACAGGCAGTATTGTAATGACGGCAGCGGGATCATCAGGCCGAACGACGAGTGTATATGCGCCCATTCATATTTGCATTGCGTTTACAAGCCAGCTTGTATATGATGTGAAAGATGCCTTGGTATTGATGAAAGAAAAATATAAGGACAATCTTCCTTCACTTATCACTTTTGCCACTGGTCCCAGCCGCACGGCTGATATTGAAAAGACATTAGTGGTGGGAGTTCACGGCCCCAAAGAAGTATATTGTTTTTTAGTTGATGCATAGCTTCATGCTTCGTACTTTTAGTGCATGAAAAATCAGGAGGTTTACCAACTTTTTGTCTATGGTTCATTGCGTAGCGGATTTCGCAGCCCAGCCTATGAGTATATCAGCCGTTATTTTGATCTTGTTGGAGAAGCAAAAGTAAAAGGTGAGTTATATGATCTTGGTAGTTATCCCGCAGCCAGACCCACCGATAACAATAAATTTATAGTTGGTGAATTATACAGGATCAGGAATGAAAAAGAATTTGCCTGGGCAATAGGACAGCTTGATGATTATGAAGGAGTGCATGTGGGTTCTGATGAAGAGCAGCTTTACCGCAGAGATGTAGTGGAAGTGTTTATTGATAATAAGATCACTAATGCATGGATATACTGGTATTATGGCGATGTGCACGATAAGCCCATAATTGAATCGGGAGATGTTCTTAAATATATGGATCAAAAGAAATAATTTCAGTTCGTGACATTTCCAACAGATAAAAAGATATACTTCCTTTCAGACTTTCATCTTGGTGCACCGGATGCAGCTTCGAGTCTTCAAAGAGAAAAACAGGTGGTTCGGTTTCTTGATGAAATTAAAAGAGATGCAGCGGAGATCTTTTTGGTTGGTGATATGTTTGATTTCTGGTATGAATACAGGAAAGTTGTTCCGAAAGGATTTACAAGATTATTAGGAAAACTTGCTGAATTATCTGATGCCGGTATTCCCATGCATTTTTTTGTAGGCAATCATGATATGTGGATGAAAGATTATTTTCTAAAAGAATTAAACATCCCGATCTATTTCGAGCCAAAGGAATTTGAAAGAAACGATAAAAAATTTTTAATAGGCCATGGCGATGGATTGGGTCCCGGTGATAAAGGGTATAAGTTTTTAAAGAAGATATTTCGCAACCCTTTTTGTCAATGGCTGTTCGGTATTCTTCCACCTTATTTCGGTATGGGCCTCGCTGATTATTTCAGCCGGCGCAGCAGGGCACAGACCGGGGCATCAGAAGAAATTTTTTTAGGAGAAGATAAGGAATGGCTGATCATTTACAGTAAGGATGTCTTAAAGAAAAAAAACTTTGATTTTTTTGTGTTTGGGCATAGACACTTAGCCATCGATTATCGTCTATCTGAAAGCAGCAGGTATATTAACCTGGGAGATTGGATACATTATTATACGTATGCCGTATTTGATGGGAATAATTTACAATTAAGATCGTTTTTAAATAAGGATGAAAAGATAATCAGACGATAAAATGCTAAAACGAGCAACAATATTACTTTTTCTTTTTACTTTTTACTTTGTCAGCAATGCACAATCTGATTCATTATTTGTGCCGTATAAAAAAATTAAAGGCGATATAGCTGCATTTACAGCTGATAATTTTGATAATATTTATTTACTCAACTCCTCCGATCAATTAAAAAAAATTGCCGCAAATGGGGATTCGGTTGGGGTTTTCAATAATGTGAGGAGATACGGTAAGGTTGCACAAATAGATGTTTCAAACCCTATGCGTGTTTTACTTTTTTACAAAGATTTTGCAACTGTTGTCGTTCTTGATCGGCTGCTTTCAAACCGTAGTACGATCGACCTGCGAAAACAAGATATCTTCCAGGTGGAAGCCGTTTGCTTGTCTTATGATAATAATATCTGGCTTTATGATGAGTTTGAACATAAACTGAAAAAAATAGATGAGAGTGGTAAGCTGCTTTTTGCTACCAGCGATTTTCGCCAGCTTTTTGGCGAAGCATTTTCCTTTACATCTATCTTCGACCAGGATGGGTTTCTTTATTTGTATGATAAGAATAAAGGAGTCTATGTCTTCGATTATTACGGCGCCTTAAAGAATATATTTTCTCTTACGGGGTACGATAATTTTAACGCTGTTGGAAAATTTATAACCGGCACACGGCATGATTCCATGATGCGCTACCAACCTTCGAATTTACTTTTGCAGGAAGTTAAGATGCCGGAAACTTTCCGAAAAGCACAATCCATACTTTTTACTGCTACCAAAGCCTACGCATTAAAAAAAGATGAGTTGGAGATTTACCAGCTTCGCTAAGGCCTTTCTTTTTTACTTTTGCATCCATGAATGATTTTTTGAATGAAATGATCTTTGATAACCCCGTCAAAAATTATTTGATCGTTGCCGGCGTTATTTTATTTGTTCTTATTTTAAAACGTGTTATTTCCCGGTATTTTGCGGGTCTTATCTATCAGCTGGTCAAAATTGTATTCAGGGATGTTGACAAAAGATCTTTTTCAGACCTTGTAGCAAAGCCATTGGGCTTGTTCATCTTTATTCTCGTATCAATTGTAGCATTGCATAAACTCAGATTTCCAAGTTACTGGGATGTGGAAGTTTATAATAAAAGCACAAAAGAGATCATACATACGGTTGGTACGCTTGTTTTGATCGCTTCGTTTATCTGGCTGCTATTACGCATGATCGATTTTATTGCGCTTATTCTTGAAAAAAAAGCTAACCTCACCCCCAGTCATGCCGATAATCAACTCATCATTTTTTTTAAAGATTTTTTTAAAGTAGTGATCGGCATCATTGGAATATTAATGATACTGAAAGCCGGGTTTGGTTTTAATATCAGCAGCCTGATAACAGGATTAAGTATTGCAACGGCTGCCATTGCTTTGTCTTTAAGAGAAAGCCTCGAGAATTTGATCGCATCATTCATAATATTTTTTGATAAACCATTTACTGTTGGTGACCAGGTTCATGTGCAGCAGATAACCGGTACTGTTGAAAAAATTGGATTAAGAAGCACAAGGATAAGAACAGATCAAAAGACTTTTGTTTCAGTTCCTAATAAACAAATGGTGGATAGCATACTTGACAATCTTACATTGCGTACACAACGTAAAGCGGAGATAAGACTGGAGACCGGTGTAAATATTTCTTCTGAAACACTGAGTAAATTTATGGAAGCAGTAAAAACAAAATTGGTTCATCCGCAAATAGAAGACAACACTGTTTTTTTAACAGACATAAAGTCAAACTCATTCCTTATCAGTATAGATTTTTTTACCGCACCTATAGCGATGAAAGAATTTCAAAAGCTGAAACAGCAAAAGAGTCTTGAGATCTTGAAACTGATGGAAGAAATGAAGATCGAACTTGCCGGTGCAAGCAGTGATATAAAAATTTCGGGAAAGTTGGATCAATAGTACTAGCGTTATCCCAAACTTGCCTTCAACTCATTAAAAAAAGATTTGATCTTTTCCAGTGATTTGATCATTTTAAACTTTTCATCTACCTTCTTATTCTTCTTTAGAAATTCTTTGGCGCCTTCGATAGTGAATTTGCGGCGGCGAAGGAGATCATGGATCAAAACAAGATTCTTAACATCTATTGGGCGGAAGAAGCGGTCGCCTTTGCGGTTCTTTCTTGGTTCAAGTATATCGAATTCAGTTTCCCAGTAACGGATCAGGGATTGATTAACCCTGAACCATTTGGAAACTTCACCTATTGAGTAATATTGTTTCTGAAAAAGAATTTCATCCGGAGGGATCTGGATAAGGTCAGCATTCAAATGAATTTCCTTTAATGATAAACGTCCACGAGGTGATCTTCTTTTTTCCAATGCTTCAACTACAGTAGTTACAGCATCCTCCGACTCTAGTCTTGGGTCGACTTCTTCTTGTACCATTGTTTCTTGTTGTTCCTCCGGCATTTCATGCCCGGTGATCTTTATATCTTTTTCTTCTTCAGAAGAAAAATCAAAAGTTATTTGCGAAAGCGGTTTACCCATAGTTCAGTAAAGATAAGTATCTCGCCTAAGGCGAGACAACGATGTTGACAGGTGTGGAAAAGTTGGGTTTATAAAAAAGCTATGAGCTATTAGCCTTGAGCTATGAGTTATGCGATGGGAGAACTTCAAAATGATATCTCATGGCTCATAGCTCAAAACTCACAGCTTTACTCTAATCAAGACTCTGATTTGATGCTGCTGCAAGTTTCAACAACCGATCAAATTGTTCAGGTGTAAGGTCATTATAGAAGAAATAAATTGGATCGATCTTGTTCCCATTCTTGATCACTTCATAATGGCAATGCGGACCCGTACTTTTACCTGTGCTGCCAACATAACCGATCACTTCGCCACGCTTGATCCTTTGCCCGCCTCTTGCTTTGATGCGGAACATGTGACCATATAAAGTTTTATAACCATAACCATGGTTGATGATAACACAATTGCCATATCCATCACCGCGGTTGCCGGCAACTTCAATGGAGCCATCCGCAGTGGCGTAAATGGGGGTGCCTGCAGGTGCGCTGAAATCGAGACCGGGATGAAGTTTAACCGTTTTATAAACAGGATCGATGCGATAACCATAACCTGAGGCGATACGTTTAAGATCAGCATTACTCACGGGTTGAATAGCCGGTGTAGCAGCCAGTAATTTTTCTTTGTTATTCAGCATTCCAGCGATGTCCTTGTATGAAGCTTGTTGTGCTTTTATCCTGCTTCCCATATGATTGAGCGATGTGACAATAGAGTTGATAAGGTCCTCTTCTTCCATTCCTTCTACTTTAGCGATCTGTTGTTCTTTTTCCAGTTCTTTTAATCTCGCACTATCAGGTATTGGGGTAGCTTCAAAAATAGAGCGGTACACTTCATTGTCCCTTGTTTCCAGTTCTTTCATTTGCTGCTCTACCTTTTTTATTTCCTTGCCCAGTTCACGGTAACGGTCCTTCATTCTCTCGTTTTCGGCACGCAACAATTTTTCGTTTGGTGAACCAATGAACCGGAAAGCTAACAAGGAAATGATGGCGGCAGTAACAAGTGCGGCAGCAATAAAACCAAATACCCGGAGGAGTTTGACACGCAAGGGGGTCTCCAGTTTTTCATACCGGAGCGTATGCGTATTATAATAGTATTTGATTTTTTTCATAACCCGGTGCGGTCTCAGTGGGTAACGGATAATTGGTTTTAGCTCAGCACCTGTAAACGACCAAACCTTACACAACTGGCAGCTTATCATTACCTTTGGCCACTTTTACAGGAAGGCAAATATAGTGTTATAAAAAGAAAAAGCAACCCTGCCCGCAGTAAGCAGGCTAATCAAAATTTATGATGACCAGTAGTGAAATAAGGCAACAGTTCCTGGATTTTTTTGCATCGAAAGGACATGTGATCGTGCCTTCTGCGCCTATTGTTGTAAAAAATGACCCGACTTTGATGTTTACAAATGCGGGCATGAACCAGTTCAAAGATTACTTTTTGGGAAATAAACCAGCGCCAAATAAAAGAGTGGTCGATACACAAAAATGTTTGCGGGTAAGTGGTAAGCATAATGACCTGGAAGAAGTGGGAGTTGACACCTATCATCATACCATGTTTGAAATGCTGGGTAACTGGAGCTTTGGCGATTATTTTAAAAAAGAAGCGATCGAATGGAGCTGGGAATTACTGACAAAAGTTTATGGATTGGATAAGAGCAGGCTATACGTCACCATTTTTGAAGGAGATGAGAAAGAAGGTTTGCCAAGAGATGACGAAGCTTACAATGAATGGAAGAAATGGTTACCTGAGGACAGGATATTAATGGGCAATAAGAAGGATAATTTTTGGGAGATGGGAGATACTGGTCCTTGTGGACCTTGTACAGAGATACATTTTGACAGCCGTCCGAATGCAAATAACGATGGCCATTCATTGGTGAATAATGATGAAACAGGAACCGTGATGGAGATATGGAATAATGTATTCATCCAGTTCAACCGATCAAAAAATGGAACACTTGAATCACTGCCGGACAAACATGTTGATACGGGAATGGGTTTGGAAAGATTGGTGAAAGTGATACAGGGAAAGTCCTCGAATTACGATACGGATGTGTTTACAGGAACGATTGAAGAGATAAGTAAAAAGGTAAATAAAGTATATAGGGCAGGAGATGATAAGGAAAGTGTGACCTTTCGGGTTATTGCCGATCATATCCGTGCAATTGCATTTACAATTGCTGATGGACAATTGCCATCCAATACAGGTGCTGGTTATGTAATTAGAAGAATTCTTCGCCGCGCTGTTCGGTATTATTATTCTTATTTGGATCATAAGCAGCCGTTGTTACATCAATTGATACCAGTTTTAGGAAAGCAATTTGAAAATGTATTTCCTGAATTGAATAAGCAAGTTGATTTTGTAAGTAAGGTTGTGAAGGAAGAAGAAGATGCGTTTTTGAGAACGTTGGAAAAAGGGCTAAAAAGGTTTGATGATTTTTATCAGTCAAAGATTAGAGAAAGTGCTGAGATAAAATATACCGAAGATGGTGAGCCGATCTTTCCAGTAGACCCAATATCAGAAATGGAGATGGCAGCATCAAGAGTATATACTATACCAGGGAAAATGGCTTTTGAGCTTTATGATACATATGGATTTCCGATTGATCTTACAGAATTAATGACACGAGAAATTGGATGGAGTGTGGATTTGAGTGGTTTCGAAAAAGAAATGAAGCAACAAAAAGATAGGAGCCGTGCCGCTACTGCAGTTGATACCGAAGATTGGATTGTGCTGGATGAATATGCAAGAAATGAATTCATCGGTTACGATGAATTGGAATCACAAACTAAAGTGGTTAAATACAGAAAAGTAAAAGCAAAAGGAAAAGAAGCATATCAAATAGTATTAGAAGTAACTCCTTTTTATGCAGAAAGTGGCGGACAAGTTGGTGATACAGGAGAATTAATAATTAATAATGAAAAATTAAAAATTACTGATACTAAGAAAGATAACGATCTTATCATCCATTTTACAGATTCTATCCCTTCTGATCTGAGTGGTGAGGTAAGTGCAAAAGTTGATGCCTTAAAAAGAAAACATACAGAGCTTCATCATTCTGCCACGCATCTTGTGCATGCAGCATTAAGAGGAGTATTGGGAACACATGTGGCACAAAAAGGAAGTCTGGTAAACGAAGAACATCTCCGTTTCGATTTTTCTCATTTTGCAAAAGTTACTGATGAGGAAATTGCAACGATTGAAACGTTGGTGAATAAAAAGATCAGGGAGAATATCCCTGTTGTAATAAAAGAAATGTCAAAGGACGAAGCAATGAAGCTGGGGGCAATGGCATTGTTTGGTGAAAAATATGGTGATGTTGTAAGAGTTGTAATTATAGATCCAACTTACTCGGTGGAGCTTTGTGGTGGTACACATATTGGTTCAACAGGCGAATTAGGTTTTTTTAAAATTACTCATGAAACAGCAGTAGCTGCCGGCGTAAGACGTATTGAAGCAGTATGCGGCGAAGCAGCAGAAGAGTATATCAACAATAAATTGAATGAGCTGAATTCAATAAAAGAACAATTCAAAAATCCGAAGGACCTTTTAAAAACAATTGAAAGCAACCTGGCGGAAAATGCTTCTTTAAAAAAGCAATTAGAAAATATTGAGAACCGTATGCTGGTAGGTGTTCGTAATGAATTGTTGCATAAAGATGAGATCATTAATGGAATAAGTTTTATTGGGGATATTATCGAAGTAAGTAATCCTGATGCGCTGAAAAAACTTTGCTTCGATCTTAAAAATAACCTCAACAATTATGTAGTGGTGCTTTGCGCTAATATCGGCGGCAAGCCTTCAGTTGCAATCAGCATAGACGAGAAAACTGTTGCAGCAAAAAACCTGGATGCAGGAAAGATCATTAAAGAAGTTGTAGCGCCACTCATTAAAGGCGGTGGTGGTGGACAAAAAACATTGGCTACTGCTGGCGGACAAGATGCATCTAATTTGCAAAAGGTAATTGATACAATCAAGATCCTCCTGAAATGAAGTTTTTTATAAGATCATTTCTTTTAATTCAATTTCTTTTTTCATTTTCAATGGCGAAAGGACAATCGTCTTTAATTGATTCTTTGTTCCATATTGATTCTATTCGCCACCTTGTTAGGGTATTGGCTTCGGATAGTTTAAAAGGAAGATATACTGGTACAACAGAGAGTCTTAAAGCGGCTGATTTTATTGCTGATGAATTTGAAAAATCAGGTTTAAGTACAATAGCTGGCAATAATGGATTTTTCCAGGAAGTAAAAGTAGGGTGGTTCAATGTGATGGGCGCAATTTTGGGAAAATCAAAACCAGGCCAGCTAATAATTTTTTCAGCACATTATGATCATGTGGGTTCATTAAGTACAAATCCATATCCCAAATTTGGTGGCCAGGCAGAGGTAGAAAAGGGAGATACAATTTACAATGGTGCTAATGATGATGCTTCAGGCGTAAGCGCCGTGATCAGCCTGGCAAAATATTTTAAGGCTTTAAATAATAATGAAAGAACCTTACTCTTTGTGGCTTTTACTGGTGAGGAACTTGGATTATTAGGTTCAAAATATTTTGTTGCGGATTGCGAACCGGATTCTATAATTGCAGTGATCAATATTGAGATGATCGGACGAGGACTTTTTTCTAAATCTTATCCATTCGTTACCGGCTATGAAAAATCAGATCTTATTAATATTCTAAACCGTAATTATCGTTCATTATCCGGAAAAAAACCGGAAAAAGAGTTTTTTAAAGTAGATATTAATACAAATGAATTTCTTTTTAACCGTTCAGATAACTACTCTTTTGCAGTGAAAGGTGTTCCTGCACACACTATAATGGTTACTTCAACAAGCGATAAATATTATCATAATTTGAATGATGAAACGGAAACGCTGGATTTTAACCTTATGAAGAAAGTTATTCGAGCAATTGCAATTGGTACTACAGGCTTAATAACAGGAAAGGATACTCCATCGAGAATAAAAAGAGCAAATTGAAGTCCTGCATCAATCATCTTCTGCATTCTTCCTGATCTTCGGGCTTTCTTTATAAATGCGCATAGCAATAGTAATAACGACCATGCATATAATTAAAGCCAGTATAGCTATCAATACATTCATACATATAATTATCAAGAGTGAATTATATTTCAAATTTCAGAAATCAATACTTTTGGTCAATACCATTTTAGGGTAAGAAGAACTACCAACCCCCGACAGGAACTTTACCAGCAATGAATATCGTTATTGAAACCAACCGTCTTCTGCTTCGAACTTTCACGGTTGATGATTCAGCGTTGATCTACGAATTAAATCTTGACCCCGATGTGATTCGTTACACACATGATCCAATAAAGGACCTGGTACATGCTGCTGAGATCCTTGAAAAGGTAATTATACCTCAATATGCTCTCTATAATCATGGTCGCTGGGCCGTGCATGTAAAAGCAACGCTTGAATTTTTGGGTTGGTGCGGACTAAAATATCGGGCTGAGTTAAATGAGATCGATCTTGGCTACCGGTTCAAAAAAGAAGGTTGGGGAAAAGGATATGCAACTGAAGCGGCCTATGCCTCAATTCAATATGGCTTTGAAAAAATTGGTTTGCAACGCATAGTGGCGAGGGCAGAGATCGATAATATTGGCTCATGGAAAGTGCTTGAAAAATGCGGGATGACCTATATAGGGGACGAAGAAGTTGACGGTTACCCGGTTAAGACCTATGAGATCTTGAACCCGTCCGTCAGATAAAATAGCCGCCTGAATAGGGGTTGGCTATTTAACACTTCCGAAACATTTCGTAATCCAAAAAATGTCTTTATATTTGGTCTACGAAAAAAAACGTAGGAAACAATAAAATACATTTTATGAAACGATTTGCTCTAAGATTTGCGATCCCTGCTCTACTCGCAACAGTCGCTATTCCTTCTTTTGCTCAGGATGTAAAAGAAAAGGAAAAAACGACTAAAGACACGAAAAAAGAAGTTGAAGAGATCACTATCATCAGGAAAAGTGATGATAAAACAAAAACTGTTGTTGAGATCAATGGAGATAAAATAACAGTTAATGGAAAACCTATCGAGGATTTGAAGGACGATAACATTACAGTTCGTCGTGGTAAATACAAGACCATGGAAGGGTTAAATTATTACGATACAAGAACCAGGGCAGGTAGTCAAAATTTTAATTGGGATAATAGTGATGGATTTAACATGTTCCATACAGATGAAAACCGTGCAATGCTTGGGGTGGTGACTGAAGAAGCAACAGGCGGTGTGAAAGTGACCGAAATAACTAATGAAAGTGCTGCGAAGAAAGCTGGTATCAAAGAAGGCGACATCATCACAAAAATTGGCGATACAAAAATTGAACATCCCGATGGATTATCGGAGGCTGTACGGAAGCACAAACCAGGTGAAAAAGTAACCGTTACATTATTAAGAGATAAAAAAGAACAGAAAGTAACGGCAGAATTGGGTAAATGGAAAGGCGTTAACTCATTTAGTTATGTGCCCGGAAAGGAATTCAAAATGGATATGGATCATAATGAGTTATTTGCTCCAAAGATCCAGGCAATGTCACGAGGACGTGGACAAGCATGGACTTATAATAGTGGTGCACCCAAATTAGGTT
>DATDCP010000260.1:0-9905 GCA_036524255.1 Chitinophagaceae bacterium | reverse complement strand
ATGGCTGAGTGAATATCTTCCTGTAACTGTTGAGTCCGAAAGAGTGGCCCGTATTCTCACTTCTATCGGATTGGAAGTTGAAAGTTTTGAAAAATTTGAAGAAGTAAAAGGCGGTTTAAAAGGCCTTGTAATTGGCGAAGTTCTTTCCACCGAAAAACATCCGAATGCAGACAAGCTCACACTTACAAAAGTTAGTGTAGGAAATGGCGAGCCTTTGCAAATTGTCTGTGGGGCGCCAAATGTTGAAGCTGGTCAAAAAGTTATTGTCGCAAAAGTGGGAACAACAATTTATCCGATAAATAATGAGCCGCTCACTATGAAAGTGGCAAAGATCAGGAATGTAGAAAGTTATGGAATGATCTGTGCAGAAGATGAGGTTGGCTTAGGAACATCACATGCGGGCATTTTGGTTTTGAAAGAAGATGCAAAAGTGGGTTTGGATGCAGCGGAATATTTTCAACCTTATGAAGATTGGATCTATGAATTAGGAATTACTCCAAACCGGATGGATGCAATGAGTCATTGGGGTGTTGCTAAAGATGTTTGTGCTTATCTTAATCATCATGATAAAAAAGATCTGAAACCTAAGCTACCTACCAGTAATGGCTTTAAGGTCGAAAATAGATCTTTGCCTGTTTCGGTTTCGGTGGAAAATGAAAAAGCATGTCAGCGATACAGCGGCGTAAGTATTACAGGTGTTAGCATACAAGAATCTCCAGTTTGGCTGCAAAAGAAATTAAAATCTATTGGGCTAAGACCAATTAATAATATAGTTGATATTACCAATTTCATTCAGCATGAAACAGGTCAACCGCTTCATGCATTTGACGCTGATGAAATAAAAGGTAAAAAGATAGTGGTGAAAAATTTACCTGAAGGAACAAAGTTTGTTACGCTGGATGAAAAAGAAAGAAAACTGAGCAAAGAAGACCTGATGATCTGTGATGCAGAGGGAGGAATTTGTATTGCCGGTGTATTTGGTGGTCTCCATTCAGGGGTTACTGATAAAACAACTAACATTTTTTTGGAAAGTGCCTGGTTCAATCCAATTGATATTCGCAAAACAAGTTTTCGTCATGACCTGAGAACAGATGCTGCAACACGTTTTGAAAAAAACATTGATATATCAAATACGGTTACAGTGTTGAAACGTGCTACTCTTATGATCAAAGAGCTTGGTGGTGGTCAAATTGCATCCGATATTGTTGATGTTTATCCTGATCCGCCAAACAAAACACAGGTTTCCCTTAAATATCATTACCTGAAAAAACTGAGCGGCAAAAACTATCATCCTGACACTGTAAAGAATATCTTAAATAACCTCGGATTCGAAATATTAAAAGACGGAATTGATGAAATACGTGTAGCAGTTCCTTTTAGCAAACCTGATATCTCTTTGCCGGCTGACATTGTAGAAGAGATCTTACGAATTGACGGGCTGGATAATATTGAGATCCCCACTGCTATTACTATTACTCCTTCGGTTGAAGAAAATCATATGCGCCATACCTTGAAAGAAAAGGTGGCGAATTATTTTGTTGGACTTGGTTTTCATGAAATGATGACCAACTCTATAACTAACTCTGCTTATTTTACTGAAGAAGAAAGACAGCCAATGGTGAAAATGATGAATAGTCTTAGCGCTGAGCTGAATATTCTTCGTCCATCATTATTAGAGACAAGCCTGGAAGTTGTTGCCCGTAATTTGAATCATAAGAACAGTAACCTGAAACTTTTTGAATTTGGCAAAGGATATTTTACCAGCGGACCCGGTAAATATCATGAAATGGAACAGGTGTGTATGGTAATAAGTGGCAATACGGTCGATCAAAGCTGGAAAGGAAAATCTGTGACGTCAGATTTCTTTTTTACAAAAGGTCTTGTTTCATCAGTATTGCAATTGCTTGGAATAACGCCTGATTCAATTGAAACGCTTCCGGTTCCTAAACTGCAGGACCATATTATATATAAAACAAATGGTGAGTTGGTGGCAGGTGCTGGGGAAGTAAATCAAAATGTATTGTCTCACTTTGGCATTAAACAGCCCGTATTTTTTGCTGCACTTAATTGGGAAGCTGTTCTGAAGTTAACTTCAAAGCAAATGCTTTCAATAAAAGAATTGTCCCGGTTCCCATCCGTGATGAGAGATATCTCCATGGTAGTGCCAAAAGCACTTGCTTATGAAGACGTGGAGAAGTCGGTGAATAAATTAAAGCTGGACAAATTGCAGGAGGTTAAACTCTTTGATATATTCGAAAGTGAAAAGCTTGGGGCGGATAAAAAATCGATCGCAGTAAGCTTTACCTTTCTTGACCAGGAAAAAACGCTTACAGATAAAGAGACCGATGGATGGATGAGCAAGATAATGATCGCTTTAGAAATAGAACTTAATGCCGAGATAAGAAAATAAATGTTCAATAATCAACTATCAATGCTCAATGTTCAACAAGTTGAGAATTGAAAATTGAATATTGAGCATTGAACATTTAAATTTTTGATGTATGTCTGATTTCGAGGTTCAACTTAAAAGAATTCAGGATAAACTGCAGCAGGTGTTGAAGGAATATGCTGCTTTACAAAAGGAAAATCTGCGACTGAAAGAGGAACTGGATAAAAACAGGACTCAATCTTTTGCTCATCAGCAAAACATCGAAGATCTCAAACAACAAGTGGATGTATTAAAGATCACTTCTGGGGATTGGGATCCGCATGATAAGAAAGAATTTGAAAAACGTATTAATTCTTATATTAAAGAGATTGACCGTTGTATTGCTTTATTAAGTGAATAAAAAATTTAATTGACCTCCCGAAAGCGGGACACAATTGACGACTATGCCTGAACAATTAATACCTGCCACAATTACAATAGCCGACCGCAGTTACCGTATTAAGCTGGACTCAAAGGATGAAGAGGTCGTACGGAAAACAGTAAAAACGATCAATGACAAGATCATTGAATTTAAAACAATGTTTGCAGGCAAAGACATGCAGGATTATGTAGCAATGGCGCTGGTATGGTACGCCACTGAACAAAATAGCAGTTCAGCTACTGATGTTGAGAAAGACAATCTTACTGATAAACTGAATTTATTGGAGCGAATGCTCGATGGACAGCTGCAATCCTGATCATCCATGATCCAAAAACTCACGTCTCCGGGTTTTTACTCCTTATAATTGATTTCATTGGTTCCTGCCGTTTTGTATCTTCGCTGATTACCTGACCATTAACATTTAAGAACCAGTCAGGCATTTTTTTAAAAAACAAGCATTGTGAAAACAATCAAACTAAACATTCATGGATCAAAATATATTGTTTGCCATTATTGGAGTTGCAGGGATAATTCTCGGCATCATAGCGGGTAAACTGCTTTTCGCCAAAAACACAAAAAAACAGGTAGCCGAAGCCGAACTAATTGCTCAAAGTATTCTTAAAGAAGCCGAACTCAGGGGCGAAACTTTCAAAAAGGAAAAAGAACTGGAGGCGAAGGAACGCTTTGTCCAGATGAGATCAAATCATGAAAAAGAGGTTTTTGAAAAGAATAAGAAGATCAATGATGCGGAGAACCGCATCAGGCAAAAAGAGCAATCCATTAACCAAAAAGAAGGGAATCTTGATAAGCATTTAAAAGAAAATGAAACAATCAAGGAAAACCTCAATCGGCAGATTGAACTTGTAAATATCAAACGTACAGAACTGGAAAAACACCAGGAAGAACATATCCGTCGTTTGGAAAAAATTGCCGGTCTTACTGCAGAAGAAGCCAAAACTCAACTGGTAGAAAGCCTGAAACATGAAGCACAATCAAGAGCCTTAGTTGTTCAACAGGAAATAATTGAAGACGCCAAGCAAAAGGCAAATAAAGAAGCAAGAAAGATCATCATTCAAACAATACAACGTACTGCTGCAGAGCAAGCCATTGAAAATTCGATAACGGTTTTCAATCTTGAAAGTGATGAAATAAAAGGACAGATCATTGGTCGTGAAGGAAGAAATATCCGTGCAATCGAAGCAGCCACCGGCGTTGATCTTATTGTTGATGACACTCCTGAAGCGATCGTTCTTTCTTCATTTGATCCGCTTCGTCGTGAGATAGCCCGTTTGAGTTTACAAAGATTGGTTGCCGATGGTCGTATTCACCCGGCAAGAATTGAAGAGGTGGTTGAGAAAACAAAGAAGCAAATTGAAGAACAGGTAATGGATATTGGTGAAAGGACTGTTATTGAACTCGGTATTCATGGTTTACATAAAGAATTAGTGAGAATGGTTGGGCGTATGAGGTTCCGTTCTTCTTATGGTCAAAATTTGTTGATGCATAGCCGCGAAGTAGCAAATCTTTGTGGCATCATGGCAGCAGAGCTTGGTATGAATTCCAAACTTGCAAAACGTGCAGGTTTACTTCATGATATTGGAAAAGTTCCTGATGAAGAAACTGAATTGAGTCACGCATTACTCGGTGCTAAACTCGCTGAAAAATATGGCGAGAACCCTGCAATTGTAAATGCTATCGGCGCTCATCACGATGAAATGGAAATGCAATATGTGATCTCCCCAATTGTACAGGCATGCGATGCTATTAGCGGTGCGAGGCCAGGTGCCCGCCGGGAGATTATGCAACAATATTTGCAGCGTATTAAGGATCTTGAAAACCTTGCGATGACCTATAATGGAGTTGAAAAAGCTTATGCGATCCAGGCTGGACGTGAGTTAAGGGTAATTGTTGAAGCAGATAAAGTATCCGATCAGGATTCAGAAAAACTTTCTTTTGAGTTAGCTCAAAAAATTCAGAATGAAATGACATTTCCTGGCCAGATAAAAGTGACAGTGATAAGAGAGAAAAGAGCGGTGAATGTGGCGAGATAGAGATTGAGGATTTGGGAATTAGGGATTTGGAATTAGGTTATCAGCATTTGACCCCTGATTAAGAGTTCCTTGCGACGCTCCATTCATCTACATTACTACTATTAATCAAAGAAAATAGCTAGGCAAAAAAAGACCAATTACTAATTCCAAAATTCCCTTCATTCCCCTTATCTTTGCGACCCGCAAAACTGAAGATTATGAACGCAATAGATTTCGTACACGAACAGCTGACTGGTAAAAAAGAATTTCCTGCTTTTAAAGCTGGTGATAATATTACCGTTAATTATAAAATTGTTGAAGGAAATAAGGAAAGGATCCAAAGCTTTAAAGGCGATGTTATCAAACGTCAGGGCACAGGACCAACATCAAGTTTTACAGTTCGTAAAATTTCCGATGGTGTTGGCGTAGAAAGACTTTTTCCTCTTTATTCTCCCAATATCGAATCAATTGAAGTAAATAAAAGTGGTCGAGTTCGCCGAGCTAAACTTTATTATTTACGCAGCCGTAGTGGCAAAAGTGCAAGGATCCGTGAGAAACGCCAGGCTGTTGAAGGAGCAAAATCATAAAGATCATTTTATAATAATTATTTGGCGTCCCGACATAAGTCGGGACGCTTTTTTTTGCCTTTACATCAGCTTAACAAATTAATTAAAAACGGACTTTAATTTGTACTAACTTTGACCCTCATCTAAAAAATTTCATTATGAATCTCGGTTGGACTGAAATACTGTTAATTGCATTTGTTGTATTACTGTTATTCGGGGGCAAAAAAATACCTGAACTGATGCGTGGACTTGGAAGAGGTGTTCGTGAATTCAAAGATGCAAAAGACAATGTGAAAAAAGAATTGGAAGACAGCATTGCAGAAAAAGAAAGCAAGACTTCCGCTTAATTTCTTAGTAACAGCGTTACAATTTTAACTTGCGATTTAATAAAAGCTTCCGCTTTTGTTCGAGTATACCTCTATTAATCAATACCATCTTGCATTAAATCAGGGTAAGACCTCCTGTAAAGAAGCCGTTCGTCATTACCTTAATCAAATTCAAAAAAACAAACACCTCAATGCTTTTGTCCAGGTATTTACCGAAGAAGCATTTCAAAAAGCTGTAGAGCTTGATGAAAAAAGAAAAGCTGGAAATGCTATTGGAAAACTTCATGGAGTTGTAATTGCTATCAAAGATGTTATTTGTTATAAAGATCATCCGCTCACCGCTGCATCTGGCATTTTAAAAAATTTTACTTCCCTCTATTCTGCAACAGCCATAGAAAAGCTTTTACAGGAAGAGGCTATCATCATTGGCGTTTGCAATTGCGACGAATTTGCAATGGGTTCGACCAATGAAAATTCAGTATATGGAAATGTATTAAATGCAATGGATGAGACTCGTGTGCCCGGTGGCTCTTCAGGTGGGTCAGCTGTTGCAGTGCAAGCTGGTCTTTGTATGATCTCACTTGGAAGTGATACAGGTGGTTCGGTTCGTCAACCAGCTGATTTTTGTGGCATTGTTGGTTTGAAACCAACTTATGGTCGCATTTCAAGATATGGCTTGATCGCTTATGCTTCTTCTTTTGATCAAATTGGGATTTTTGCAAACAATGTTGATGATGCAAGTAAAGTTTTAGAAATGATCGCCGGTGCAGATGAATATGACAGCACCGTTTCTCAAAAACCAGTTGGAAAATATTCAGCAGCCTTAAAAGAAAGTAAAAAATTTCGTTTTGCATATTTTAAAGAAACATTAGAGCATTCCTCGCTTGATACTGAAATTGCTGATGGAATAAATAAATTGATCGAACAAGTAAAGAATGATGGCCATGTAGTAACTGCATTAAGTTTTGAATACCTTGATTATATAGTTCCGGCTTATTACATTCTTACAACCGCCGAGGCATCATCTAACCTTTCCCGTTATGATGGTGTTCGATATGGCTATCGTTCCAAGAAGTCTTCAAGTGATTTAACAGAGTTTTATAAACACAATCGCAGCGAAGGTTTTGGTAAAGAAGTGAAGAGAAGGATCATGCTTGGAACGTTTGTTTTAAGCACCGGTTATTATGATGCCTATTTTGCCAAAGCACAAAAAGTAAGACGCAAGCTTGTTGAAAAAACAGAGCTGGTTTTCAATGAATTTGATTTTATACTAATGCCAACATCACCATCTGTTGCATTTAAGATCGGAGAAAAAACAGATGATCCTATCGCTATGTATCTCGCAGATATTTATACAGTATTTGCAAATCTTACAGGAATTCCCGGTATATCATTACCACTTTTCAAACATTCTAATGGAATGCCTTTCGGGATACAACTAATGGCAAAACAATTTAACGAACTATCTTTGTTGCAAGCCTCCCAACAATTGATGGAGTTTAAAAAATAAGTTTGAACCGGCTTTATTTCTAATGCGTTTTTTATTTACAATATTAATTTCACTTTCTTCAATAATTGTTACTGCACAGCAGTCATCTGATACAATTATAGATCTCTCAAGATCGAGGACCAATAAATCAGTGGTTGATTCAACGATCGTTCCTGTTGCGATCGCTTCCGATCCGAAAGCAGGTTTCAAAGATCTTTTTTCAGGCAAGCCTGAAGAAGAAGGATTGAACCAGGTTCAACTGAATCCCCGTGCTATAAGTTTTGTGGATGATTATATGGCAAAAAATAGGAAGAGCCTTGAGAAGTTAAAAGGCTGGGGACGTCCCTATTTTGATATGATCGATGCAGTGCTTACCTATCATGGCTTGCCAAGAGAATTAAAATATCTCGCAGTTATAGAATCTTATTTGAAAACCTATGCTGTATCATGGGCCGGTGCTGTTGGCCCCTGGCAATTCATGCCGGAAACCGGAAGAAGAATGGGATTAAAAGTAAACGCCTACACCGATGAAAGAACTGATTATTATAAAAGCACTCATGCGGCAGCCAAATATTTAAGTGAGCTTTATAATATTTATAATGACTGGTTGTTGGTGATCGCTGCATACAATGGTGGCCCTGGAAATGTAAATGTTGCTATAAGAAAAAGCAAGAGCAAAAATTTCTGGGATCTGCAACATTTTTTACCGGCCGAATCAAGAGATCATGTAAAAAAATTTATTGCTACTCATTATGTAATGGAAGGCGATGGCGGAATAACAACATTAACCAGGGATGAAACAGATATTTTAAAACAGGCCTCGAATATAAACCCAGCTGCTAAAAATTTAAGTGCAGCTGAATTAACCAATTCAAAAGTGCAGGCTATCAGTGGAAGATACAATTCATTAGTAATTACAAAACACATTGCATTTTCAATTATAGAATTCAATCGTTACAATCCCGACTTTGATAAATTGATCACACATAATGGTAAATACGAATTAAGGTTGCCTGCTGATAAAATGGATCTATTTATGGCAAAACGATATGATATTCTTAATGAAAGCCTACAATTAATGCTGGATTCTTTTAAGCAATCACTTTCTGTTCCTGCAAAGAATCCTTCGGTGAAAAAATCTTCCAGATAAAGGTTGAGACTTCGATATGTTATTATTGTTAGATTAAGCATATTCATATAGAAATTTTCTACCTTTTTTAATTATGTGAATATTTTGTACTTATTTTATAATACAAACCAGCAATATGAAACTATCAAAAACCCTGTCAGCTATTTTCATTATTGTTTTATTTATTCCCGCTCTTCATTTTACCGCAGGATGTTCCAAAGACAGTGACGACACATTGCCGAGTAATAGCAGTGATTCAATCACTGTTACTATGGAGCCTGCCAATTGGGACTGTTTTCTTGTTGGTTCCGAAAAATATCTTCTTCCAACTGCGGGAAAATTTGAATTTACTGGTGAAGGGGTAAAAGGTTATGGCGAATCCAGTAGGTTGGGCTGTTTTTTAATTACAACCCGGAGTTATGAACTAAATAACCGTACCATTTATTTAAAATGGAAAGGAAATGACGGTGGAGCCTTTGTTAATTATGTGTCTGCCATCGTTTACAATGCCTTCGTGTCAATTGGGAGTGTAAGAAGTTATTCAGATCTTAATTCATGTTCATCGCCTACAGTTTATAATGGTTCGATAGTGGTAATTAATAATCAATGGTACTATACGACCATAAAAGTGACTAATAATTCATTTGTCGCTACTACAGCCACAGGTACCTATGCAGACAGAGGTGGGAGTGTAATTGAGAATAGGAATGGCTCAATAGCCAATTCTCATGGAAAAATCAGTTTACGTAACGGAGACCCATATGCGGGTAATGCATCTTTTATAGTAATAAATGAGTTAAAAATAAAATAAGATTACTGTACCAGTACTTGCCTCATTGCTTCGGCTTTCATCAAACATTCCTCATGCTCATTGTCTGCATCACTATAAAAAGTAATGCCTGAACCCGCCATAAAAGAAAGATATTTTTCAGAAGCATTATACATGATGCTTCTGATCACTACATTAAAATCAAAATCATTTTCCGGAGTTATATAACCAACAGCACCCGAAAAAATTCCTCTTCCTGATCTTTCATATTGATCGATCAATTCCATCACCCTCCTTTTTGGTGCACCTGTCATCGAGCCCATAGGAAAAGTTGCTTTGATTATTTCTGTAAAAGAGATTTCATCTTTCAATTCTCCGCTTACAGTTGATATCATTTGATGTACCTGCGGAAAAGAGTAGATACCAAACAACTCATCCACCCTCACAGTTCCTTCTTTACATACCCGGGCAAGATCATTACGAACAAGATCAACGACCATTACATTTTCTGATCGATCCTTTTCACTTTTATAAAGTTCTTCCTTGCTTCTTTTATCCCTGCTATCATCTTTCAAAAATCTTGATGATGTTCCTTTGATCGGCTGTGATAGAATTTTATTTCCTTCTTTTTTTAAAAATCTTTCAGGGCTGGCGCAGATCAGCCATTTATCTTCCAGTTTATATAATGCCGAAAAGGGGTTTGGTGAAGTTTTACTGAGCTTTTCGTAAACTGATAAAGGATCAACAATTGCCTCTTCTGCAAAAAATTCCATGCAATAATTTATC
>DATDCP010000259.1:0-4019 GCA_036524255.1 Chitinophagaceae bacterium | reverse complement strand
CTGGCTGGTTCCTTTAATAATCCCATGGAAGCCCTGGTCAGTTTAAATAATGATCCTGTTGATCTCGTTTTCCTTGATATACAAATGCCGCAGCTTAATGGAGTTCAGTTCATGCAATTACTGCAAAACAGGGCGCAGGTCATCATTACATCAGCTTACCAGGAATATGCTATAGATGGCTTTGAACATAATGTGATTGATTATTTGCTGAAGCCAATTGCATTTGAACGCTTTTATAAAGCAGTGGAAAAAGCATACAACCAAAAAAATCCAACACAAAAACTTAATCGTTCACAGGAAATGCTTCCTGAAACAGGTGGTTACATCTTTGTAAAAGTAGAAACCAAAATGGTGAGGGTAGAGTTGGATGATATTTTATATATAGAAGGGCTGAAGAATTATGTCTCCATTTATACGAAAACACAACGTATCGTCACATTGCAGGTGATGAAACAGCTGGAAGAAGTATTATCTCCCAAACGTTTTGTACGGGTTCATAGGTCTTATATCGTCGCTTTAGACAAGATAACATCCATTGAACGACAGGAAATATATATCAAGGACCGCATCATCCCGATCGGGAATACTTACCAGGAACATTTTTTTAAATTACTGGAAACAAGGAAAGCTTAGATATTTAAATCTTCCACTCCACAATTTCATTCACCCATTCTTTCCTATATGGAGTTGTTATTTTAATGTAGTTGTCAGTATAGCCTTCCATCATGCCTTTGTTCTCGTGACCTTCAAACAATACCTTTCTTGTTTGTCCATGATGTTGTTCAGTGAAGTATTGCATCTTCATGTAAGAAAGATTGCGGAGTGTTTTATTTCTTTCATGCCTTACATTCATCGGTACAATGGGCTTGATACCTATTGCATGTGTATTATCTCTTTCGGAATAAGTGAATACATGGAGATAAGAAATATCCAATGAATGCAGGAAGTCAAAACTGTCTTTAAAGTCCTCATCTGTTTCTCCCGGGAAACCAACGATCACATCAACACCGATACAACAATGCGGCATCAGGGTTTTGATCAAAGCCACACGTTCAGCATACAATTCTCTTTTATATCTTCTGCGCATTGATCCCAATATCTTGTTACTGCCACTTTGTAAAGGAATATGGAAATGCGGCATAAACTTATCACTGTTCGCTACAAACTCAATGATCTCGTTGGTCAGCAGGTTGGGTTCAATAGATGAGATACGGTAGCGGTGAATACCTTGAATTTTCTCTAATGCCTTAACTAACTCAAAAAAGTTCTCTTCATATTTCAAAGCACCATCAGGGCCTTTTCCAAAATCACCAAGATTGACTCCCGTTAATACAACCTCCTTCACGCCATGCGATGCAAGGTGTTCAATATTCTTCACAACATTTGCTATTGAATCACTACGGCTTTTGCCACGAGCTTGTGGTATGGTGCAGAAAGAACAATTATAATCACAACCATCCTGAACCTTTAAAAAAGTTCTTGTTCGGTCGTTAATGGAAAAAGATGAGTTAAAGCCTGTAACTTCTTCAATATCACAGCTACAGATCTTTGCAGAATCACCTTTTGATAATTCACGAATATGCTGTGCAAGATTAAATTTTTCTGCGGCTCCTAACACGAGATTGACCCCAGGTATTTCGGCAATTTGTTTTGGCTTTAGTTGCGCATAACAACCGGTAATGACCACCAAACTTTCCGGAGCTTTTCGCTGAATGCGGCGAACGATCTGTCTGCATTCCTTATCGGCATTATCGGTTACAGAACAAGTATTGATAACATACACATCAGCTTGATCATCAAACTCTTTTTTCTCAAAACCATCTTTCTCCAACATTCTGGAAAGGGTAGAGGTTTCAGAAAAATTGAGCTTGCAACCAAGTGTATGAAATGCTACTGTTCTTGCTTCTGCCATGGGGCGCAAAGATAATCAAGTTTATAGTTTATGGTTTGTAGTTTATAGTTATTGTTTACCTCTGGATTTGAAAGTTATTTGGCCCAACTGATGTTGTAGATCTATTTAGCTTTCGTTCCACAGTTTACCCAGAGAGAAGCGAAGCGGACACATGTGCTTTCGTAATTCTGTTCGGCAACCCACCCCTTCAAATTTTCCTTTATGGAAGATTCTACATCCCCTCCTTAGGAGGGGATAGGAACATTTCATATTGCTTGAATATTCAATGGGGTGGGTTTTGCTGAGGATAGTTGGTGCAGCACAAGTGTGCGACGCAAGGGACGGTGAGAGGAGCACAAAAGCCGACTCAATAAAAATAAATTATACTTGCATAATGAATCCCCAGGTCAAAAAAGCGGCTCCGATAATTTTGGTTTTTGCACTGGCGGCTTTAGTTTTTATCATTCGACAATGTAAAGATGAACGGGGCACGAATGATAATACAAAACCGAAGAGTACTACAACAATTAATCGTGACAAAGGTTTTGACCGTCGCATCTCATATCTTGAATACAGCAAGCATGCAAAGTGCCGAATGCAGTGCAGAAGGATTTCTCAGGCAGAAGTGGAAGAAATAATGCAGGACGGCAAAATAAATTACAATAAAAGCGATCTGCAAAATTCGAGATGTCCACGTTATGCAGTTGAAGGTGTTACCAGTGATGATCAAAAGACGAGGATCGTTTTTGCCCAATGCAATGATAAAACAACCGTTGTTACTGTGATTGACCTGGATACGGGATGGAGTTGTGATTGTCCCGGTGACGATAAGAAATACGATAATAAAAATTGACGAATCATTATCCGCATTTTAAAAATGAAAGCAAGAAATGTCATTATCTCGTTGCTCTTTGTATTGGCGATGCTTGTTTTTATTATTATAAAGATCCGTAATGAACCCCAAAAAAAATTAACGCTGAAACGGAATCCATCCCGCATCAAGTATACAAAATTTGCACTGTGCCGAATGGATTGCCATCGTATCAATGCAAATAGTATAATGGGGATACTTAGATATGGTGACGTGAACCGGGAAAAATCGGATCTGCATAAAAAGCCTTGCCCTATTTTTACAGTTCGCGGCGTAACAAAACAAAAAATGAGCATTATCCTTATTATTCAACAATGCGGTAATGATGCCAAAATTCTGGATTGTTATGACGCTAATGGAATACTGGCCTGCAATTGCATCAATGACGAGTCAGTTCCACTTTCATTTTTAAAAATTAATAATTGATGCGTTTTTTGCTTAGGCCTCTCCAATGGATATACAGTATTTATGCATTGCTTCTTTTTATTGGCATCATGCTTTTACTTTTTCCATTCATACTTATCGCTTCTTTATTTGGTAACGTCACTGGTGGTAACATGATCTACCGCCTTTGCATGCTATGGGGTGATATTTGGTTCCCCCTGATCCTCATTTTTCATCGTAATTATTATGAACAGCCATTGGATAAAAACAAGCAATATATTTTTGTAGGCAATCATATCTCTTATCTCGATGCGCCACTCATTGTGAAAACGCTGAGACAGCCGATACGTGCATTAGGTAAAACTGAAATGTCCAAATTGCCGGTATTTGGATTTATTTACAAATATGCAGTAGTAAGAGTTGATCGTAGCAGTGCAGATAACCGGGCAAAGAGTGTAAGAAATATGAGATCTATTTTGAAAAAAGGTATATCTATTGTTGTTTTTCCGGAAGGTACATTTAACATGACTGGAAAACCTTTGAAAGAGTTTTATGACGGTGCATTCCGGGTGGCAATAGACGCTCAAATGCCGATCAAGCCTTTTTTATTTCCTGACGTATACGACAGGATGAATTACCGCAGCATATTTTCATTAACACCCGGGAGAAACAGGGCTATTTTTTTAGAAGAAATTCCAGTAGAAGGGTTAACTCAACGTGATCTTCCGTTATTAAAGCAAAAGGTGTATGACCTGATGGATAAAAAACTTCGTGAGTACAAAGCCTCGTGGATAAAGTCAAGCCCCCAAACCCCCTATAGGGGGCTTTAGAGTCATTTACTTAAGTTGCTATCTTTAATTACCCATGTCAAAA
>DATDCP010000258.1:0-3481 GCA_036524255.1 Chitinophagaceae bacterium | reverse complement strand
AATGCTCGAGCCGGGAGATATCCTGATCGACTGTACAGGTTGTAAGTCACTACTCAGGGATCACCTTTCACCTGGTCCGGCTATTGGCAACAAAGACGCCAACACATTCAACATTCAACTTGAATACGCAATTGTTGTCACCTTTCTGTACGGACAGGAATACCAATGCAACGAACATTGCAAATACTATAAGAATGCAGGAAACCTACACTATAAATTTATTCCTGCAGTTGATCGTGTGTGTTATGATGGTAATATCACCTTTGTCTCTGGCATTGTTAAAATAACGCCCAAAGATTACGAGTCGATGCCGGCAACATTCGATGGTCAGTGGCTTCGTATACACTTCCCCCAGGTGGCTCGCTCAATGGACAATTTTATCGATAATGTAAAGAAGGAAACGAATGGAGAGTTAATTGGCGATCTGGAAATAGTTCGAATTCCATTGAACCTGTACAGGGCCATTAACGCAAGCAACCGGAAATGGCTTGCTGAAGGACGGAATGAGCACCCGTTCAACTCTTCACCGGTATTCGTGGTTGGCGATGCAGCACTCGGTTCTCCCTATTTCCAATCGATTTCGCTGGGCTTAGAATCTGCAATACATTTAGCCGGACTTATTGGACAGCGCAATCTGCCTCTTCAAGATATGCTCAATCGCTATGAACTATACATGTACAAACAATGGCTTCGTGTATATATGCGAAGCAAGATGATCAAGCATAATAAGGATCTTTTAGAAACGATGGATGACCCGTTTGGACTGCTGGAATTGTTGCATATCTATTAGTATTGTTCCTGTGTAAATATAAATTGGTTCTCACCAAACCAGCTTCTCATTTATTTCCAATTAAGACAGAAAGTACATCTTCATAGAGCCATGATTTTTTATTTCAATTTCTCCACGGTATTCACATGGAAATTCATCTTTGATCTGCAGATAAGTTGTTTCAGACATATTCACTCTTCCCGGTTTTGACATAGATTCCATACGAGATGCAATGTTTACTGTATCTCCCCAAATATCATATTGCCATTTTTTTATTCCTACTATACCTGCTACAACAGGCCCTGTATGTATTCCAATTCTCACATCAAAATGACTTAGATCATCCACTGCATTCAATTCACTTTTTACAAACTCGATCATTTCTTTTGCAGCTTGCATCACATTTCTTGCATGTGTTTTATTTATTGTGGGAAGTCCGCAGGCACACATATACGAGTCGCCAACTGTTTTAATTTTTTCAAGTCCATATTTTGTACTGATCTCATCAAATCCTTTAAAATAAAAATCGATACTCTTAACCAGTTGTTCTGGTTCTACATGTTCAGCTACTTTTGTAAATTCTACAAAATCTGTAAAGAGTACAGTAACCTCATCAAATTTTACTGCATCCACTTTTCCGTTTTGCTTTAGTTCTTTAGCCGTTTCAGCGGGCAGAATATTAAGAAGCAAATTTTCTGATCTCTTTTTTTCTCTTGAAATTGTTCTGTAGTACCAGTATAAAGTTCCCAGTATTACGGTTGCCAAACCAAGAATAATAAACAGTGAAAGATTTATGATCTTTTGATTTTTTGTTCGCTGGTTAAGCAGATCTACTTCTACCTGCTTTTGAGAAACTTCATAATCCGTACGCAGGTCAGCCATTTTCTGTACTGATCTTATATCATTAACACTGTCCCGGTAAACAATATGATCTTTATAATACTTTAATGATCTATCCTTATCCCCGGCCTTTTCATAAAGCTCTGAAAGTTTGAGATTGGCATCGCTGATCTGCTCTTTTAATCCATATTGCTGCGCAAGCAGAAGACTTCGCAAGGCATAATTCAAAGCAGCTTTATTGTCTCCTTTTTCCTGGTAGATATCGGACATTGAAATAAGATAAACACAGATGGGATAAAAATCTTCTGATTGCTGCAGTATAGTGATCGCTTCATTTATATTTTTTTCAGCAAGTTCGTTTTCGCCAATATTAGCATATACCATCCCAATATTACCCTGGCAATAGGCTTTCCCAATTTCATAGTTAACGGTTGCAAATATCTTCTCCGCCTCCCTGAAACATAAGAGGGCAGAATCATAAATATGATTATTAAGAAATTCATCACCAGAATTGGAAATGGCGGATGCCAGGGCAATGGAGTCACCAGCCTGTCGTAAAGTGGCAATAGCTTTGGTATAATAAAGCCTGGCATTGGGATGATTATTTGATACTACATAAATATCAGCTATTGCTCCATACGCGTTGCCTTCGCCTTTTGGATAATTGGCTTTGCGGGCAGCTTCTAAGCTTTTTATGAGAGCAGCTAAAGCTTCATCGAGATCTCCCATTAATCTTTTAATATTTCCTTTTAGAAAATAACCTCTGTATATGTATAAAAAATTTTCCTGCTGTATGGATAGTATGATCAACTCATCAGCATATTGCAAACCTAACTTTAGATCTCGTGCCTCGTTAAAAGCCAAATTCCGGAGTAATTCCAATTTGGCAACTCCTTTAGCGGTATTAGCTTTATAAATTTTGGCAAGACTATCCGCCACTTTCTGATCCTGTCCGAAAATTGGGACACTAATAAGATAAAAAAAGCTTATCAATAAAAAATAATAAGCTTCTCTTTTCAACTTCATCATTATAATGTTAAGGATTTACTCTGATTAATGGGTCCTCCATATAAACCACCGAACTACCTGGTTTCGTATAATAAATACAATAGGTTTCCTCTGTAACGGTATTAATATTTGAATTAATTGTTCCCTGCCAGGTGGTTGAATTTCCCGGTTGTTTTGAAGGATCCGGGCTAAATACATCTGTAGAAGAAGTGTCATGAATGGAAGATATGGACGCTACACCTGAATTTGGACCTATATTCCATTGTATAGTATCTCCGGGGTTTGCGATGGTGGTCCCATTATCTGATAATTGTAATGTGCCATCAGCGTTTATGCTCTGGATGGTGATTGGACGTACTGCCATAGTGTTTAAATTTTAGGTGGTTAAAAAAATATTTATGTCTAATTTTTTTAAATGCTAATAAAAAATGTAATCAGTTGGGTAAGTTCTATCAGGGATATTGCCTTTTTCGCCGAAGAAGTATTTTAATGGGGTAGCGAAAGGCAGGACAAGTATGAGATCAATTATGCGTAATGTAAATAAATAGTTTTAAAGAGCAAGTATTCATTGAAATATTTCTCTTTATTCAGCGGTTCACTAACAGTTATGGATAATATATGCCGGTATTTGTCCAGCATTAGATTCATTTCATACAAATGATTTATCACTCAGTCACGTTTAATTATCTTTGCGGCTCTTTTTAAACTATGCAAAGAATTTACTTAGACAACGCAGCCACCACAGCCCTTGATAAAGAAGTACTTGAGGCCATGTTGCCCTATATGACCACTCATTTTGGCAACCCATCTTCTATATATTCTTATGGAAGAGAATCACGTCTTGCTATTGAGAGTGCACGGAAA
>DATDCP010000257.1:0-4534 GCA_036524255.1 Chitinophagaceae bacterium | reverse complement strand
CCCGTCCAGGAAAATACCTACGTTTTATATAACGAAGCAGGTCAGTGCTGCATTATTGATCCGGGCTGTTATTTTCAGCAGGAGAGGGAAGAACTTAAGAACTTTATTGAGGAGACATCCCTTCAACCGCTCTTGTTGCTTAATACGCACTGTCACCTCGATCATGTATTTGGCAACAAATGGGCTGCCAAAGTTTGGGATCTCAAGCTTCATATTCATGAAAAAGAAAAACAAGTGCTGGATTTTGCACCACAAAGCGGCGAAATGTGGCAAATGCCGTTTGAAAATTATGATGACGGGCTGATCTATTTAAAAGAAGGAACAAACATTAAGCTTGGAAATGATGAAATGGAGATCCGTTTCACTCCAGGTCATTCACCCGGCAGTGTTTGTTTTTATCATCCACCGGATCCTGCGGATGAACCTGGTGGTTTTGTTATAGGGGGTGATGTTTTATTTAATGGCAGCATAGGGCGAACCGATCTGCCCGGAGGCGATTTCAAAACGTTGATCAATAGTATTCAAACCCAGCTATTCACTTTGCCGGATGAAACAAAAGTTTATTCCGGTCATGGGCCAATGACAACAGTGGGGCTAGAGAAAATGAATAATCCTTTTGTGAAGTTGTATTAAGCGACCTTCGGAGTGAAGTATTTTCCGATATAAGGTAACTTTTGAAACTCTTTCCTTTCCACTTTAAGAATAAGCAATGTAAACAAACCTATTAAGGTAAGTCCAACGCCACGATTTATCCAAACATTCAGATCCAGCAGCAGGAATCCCTGGTGAATTCCAAACAGTAAAATGCAAATAACAATATAGGCGATGAGTTTTTTCTTTGCATAAGGAACAGGATAATGTTTTTGCCCAAGTACATAACTAGTTACCATCATAAAACCATAACACAAAATGGTAGCAATGGCACAGGCCATATAACCCCACACAGGAATAAAAAACCAGTTGAACAAAATAGTAATAGCTGCTCCGCCAATGGTGATCCAGGCCCCGGTAAGATTCCGGTCTGTGATTTTGTACCATACAGATAAGTTATAATAAGCTCCAAGAAAAATTTTTGCAACCATCAATATTGGTACGACTTTTAATCCTGTATAATATTCGGGATGCCTTGTTCCCATGAAATATTTCCAAACGTCAAGGAACAATACAACAGCAAGAAAACAAAAACAACAAGCGATGATAAAGAATTTCATTACACGGGCATACGTTCTTTGAGCATTCTCACTGGTTGATTGTTTAAAGAAAAAAGGCTCGGCGCCCATTCGGAATGCCTGGATAAATAAAACGATCAATACTGCTAGTTTATAGTTAGCTGAATAAATTCCTGATTGGGAAAATGCCTGCTCTGTGGTGCCGGGGTAAAGTTTCAATAACATGATGCGATCAATGGTTTCATTTATCATTCCTCCAAAGCCAACAATAATCAGCGGCCAGGAGTAACGCATCATCTCTTTCCAGAAATCCGGATTTAACCTGAAACTGAATTGAAAAAATTCCTTTGCTAAGAGTAGTAATGTAACCGCACTTGCTACAAGATTGGCAATGATAACATAGCCCAATCCAATTTCAGGATTATAAATAACAGCAAAAAAAGTATTGGCATTCTTTTCATGATCATTTTTGCAAACAACGAGGAAAAAGATCACGAGCCCTACATTGATAAGTATGTTCAGGATCTTTATTGCAGCAAATTTTCTTGGCCTTCCGGTATGCCGGAGCCTTGCAAAAGGCATTACACACAAAGTGTCAAGCGCAACAATTACAATTACCCACGAAATATATTCCGGGTGATCAGAGAATTCCAAAAAACCTGCCATTTTCCCTGCTGACAAAAGCAAAAGACCTGTAAGTATTGCTGTAGTTATAAGGATTGATGAAGAACAGGTATTATATACTTTCTGTTCTGGTTGCATGGCTGAAAACCGGAAGTAAGATGTTTCCAGGCCATAAGTAAAAACGATATTCAGAAAAGCAGCAATGGTAAACAGCGTTGTGATCTTACCATAATCAGCCGAGGCAAAAATGGTAGCAAGAATAGGAGTAAGCAGGTAATTGAGAAATCTTCCGAAAATGCTGCTAAGCCCGTACCAGATCGTTTGCCCCGCCAGTTTTTTTATGCTGCTCAAAGGAATTGGGTTATTTCAGCAAATGTACTCTTTGACTCCTGATTAAGCAATGGTGGATAGCTATAGCTGTGATCGTTTTTTTCTTTATCTTAACTTTAACCAAAACAACTGTTATGAGAAAGTTGATCCTCTTTGCTATCTTTTTATCTATATCATTTCTTTTAAAAGCACAGGCCCACGAGGGTGCTATTGAATACAACAAAGAAAAACAGGCTTGCATGGTTATGGAATATAACTACCCGCCTGAAGCAGTTGAAAATGCTTTGAGAGAAAAATTGATCAAACTTGGTTATGGAGGGAAAGAGGAGAAAGGGATGTTTAATAAAGACAAAGGATACAGGGTATATAAGGAAACTGTTTTAGGTGAGATCAGTCCAAGTAAGTACGATTATGTAATTAATGTAGTAAGGAAAAGTAAAAAGGAAACGGATGAGACGATCGTATACCTGATAATTTTTAAAGACGGTGCTAATGCCTTGTCAAAATTGAATTCAGAGGAATCAGGAAAGATCAAATCTTTTTTATCTAACCTGTTGCCGGAAGTGGAGGCTTCGCATCTTGAAATACTGATCACAGCACAACTGCTTACTGTTGGGAGAGCGGAAAAAAAATTAAAAGATCTGCAGATCAACAGGACAGAAATGGAAAAGAAAATTAAAAAACTCCAGGAAGAGTTAGAAAAAAATGCAAAAGACCAGGAAGCGCAACAGAAAGATATCGAAAATCAGAATGGAGCGCTGGATGCTTTAAAAGGAAGGAGGAAAACCTCTACGTGATCAATGTGTTTGATAAAATCGCAGGTCTTTTGTAAGAGTAGAATCGGTCAAAGCTCTTAAGAAAGCGACAAGGTCAATGATCTCATTGTTGTTAAAATGAATTCCATTCGTTAATGATGGGTCCAGGGTAGGGCCCTGTTGGATATTATTTGCGTAATGTTCAATACAGGCTCTTAAACTTTTATAGCGTCCATCATGCGAATAAGGATAAGTGATAGAAACATTTCTTAAAGAGGGCACTTTGAATTTTAACGAGTCTTCTTTTTTACCCGTAACAACCATCCGGCCATGATCATTTAAAGCTGGGTCTATTTTCAACCCGGTATTTCTATACGAGTAATCTGTAAACATTGGTTCAGGATGACAGGATGCACAATTGGTTTTATAAAGCTGGTAACCTCTTTGCTCATAATCGGTGTAAACATTCTCACCTCTTTTCACCTGGTCGTATTTTGAATTGGCCGTGATCATTGATACGGTAAATTGTGCCAATGCTTTTTGCATTCTTTCAATTGTGACCTCTTCAGTACCAAATGCGGCTTTGAACATGCTCAGCGTATGCGGATCTCTGCGAAGTTTGGTTAACACATTACCGATCTCTTCTGCCATTTGGTTTGGCGCCTGTATCGGGTCTAAACATTCGGCTTCCAAACTATTAAATTTTCCATCGGCATGAAATGCATCTTTCCATGCAAGATTAAAAAGTGGTAAGGCATTCCGGTTTGAATGCTGATCGCCATAGCCATGACTCAGATCATGATCATAAGTGCCAAACACAGCAACCTGGTGATGACAGGATACACAAGGATAATTTCCGTCTATGGATAGACGGCCATCATAAAACAACATTTTGCCGAGCTGAAAACCTTCTTCTGTCAATGGGTTTTTGGTAAAATCATAACGTGGAGCGGGGAAACCGGCAGGCACGGTGAAGGCTAAGCCTGTTTTTCCGGGAACATCCTCTTGGCCTTTTCTACAGGCATTCATTAAGAAGCTTCCGGAAAGGGTTACAAGAAAAATTATAATGATCAGTCTCCACTTCATCAGGCGGTAAATTTAAGCAATACTCGTGGCATCACATATTATGCGGATCAATTCTTCTGCGGGCTTCTTTTACGTCGCCTTTTTTCTTTTTTCCTTCAAGGCGTTTTTCTTTTGCGGCTTTACTTATTTTGGTTGGTTTACGCTTTTTCTTTTTTTCCAATGCTTTTGCTACCAGCTCATTGATCTTACGGATCACTTCATCTTTATTCTCAAGTTGCGTACGGTAAGTTTGTGATTTTACAAACAACATACCTTCATTATTGATGCGATTAGGTAGTTTTTCTGTGATAAGCGATTTTTGTTCTTCCGTAAGTATTTGTGATGCATCAATATTGAAATAACCAATAACAGCAGTTTCTACTTTATTAACGTTTTGTCCGCCCTTGCCGCCACTCCGGGTAGTTTGAAAACTTATTTCGTTAGAAAGGTCAATCATGTTACCGGTTGTTGGGTTGTGGTTACTGGTAAAAATTTCTCAAAGGTAATATCGTTACATGAATGAATTTATCTTTACTAAGTAACCAGTAACTAATAACAAGGATCCAGCAACAAGTATGAGAGCGGTTATTC
>DATDCP010000256.1:0-19866 GCA_036524255.1 Chitinophagaceae bacterium | reverse complement strand
TTAAATTCAGAAAATGTCAAGTCCAAAATTTCCCAAGCTTCCAATATCATTTCATAGCGAGTTGAAAAAAAAGATCGGGGAGTATTTCACTCAAAAAGGCAAAGCCACTACTGGTAACTTTAACCTCCATAGTAAGGCAATTCTTTTAGTTGCGGGACTGATAACTTTATATATCCATCTTGTTTTCTTTACGCCTCCTGCGATCTTCGCAATTTTTGAGTGTGTTCTATTGGGATGTTTTGCCGCCGCGATTGGTTTCAATGTAATGCATGATGGAGCACATGGCAGTTTCAGCCGTTATAAGTGGATCAATAACCTGGCTTCAAATTTTGCAAATTTTTTGGGCGCAAGCCAGCATATGTGGAAAACGAAACACAATGTTATTCATCATACTTATACAAATATTCATGGTGTGGATGATGATATAGAAGCAAGGCCACTACTACGTCTTTGTGATGAACAGCCACATTATAAAATACACAAGTACCAGCATTTTTATTTTTGGGCCGCTTATTCCTTATTATACATCTACTGGATTTTTGTAACTGATTACAAAAAATACTTTTCGGGTAAAATTGGCTCCATAGCATTGAGAAAAATGACACCAAAGGAGCACTTTTATTTTTGGTTTTATAAGGCTGCACATGCTTTAATTTTTGTGGTTATACCTATTTATATGGTTGGTTTAACACCGTGGATCATTGGGTTTGTAAGTATGGGCATGGTTACCGGATTTGTATTGAGCATAGTATTCCAGTTAGCCCATACAGTAGAACATACACATTTTCCATTGCCTGATGCTGCTACTGGAAAAATGGAAGATGATTGGGCGATTCACCAGGTGAAAACAACTGCCAATTTTGCGACAAAAAATAAATTAGTCAGTTGGTTGGTTGGTGGTTTGAATTTCCAAATCGAACACCACCTGTTTCCTAAAATTTCTCATATTCATTACCCCGCGATTAGCCGAATAATCAAACAGGTTTGCGAGGAGTATGGCGTTTCTTATATCGAATATCCAAGAGTAAGATATGCTGTCGTTTCGCATATTAAATTCCTGAGGCAAATGGGAAGAGCCTGATTTAAGACCACACTTCATATTTATTTTTTACTTCGTCTTTAGAAAACGTCAGACTTCCTTATTCTGTGTAAGACGGCTCATTTTGCGTTACAGTAATTTTTTTATCAAGACAATCAGTAATCTTTCAGGATTTAAATACCATCTGCTAACAGTTGTTCATACGGAACGACTTCTCCCTATCTTTGCGGCCAAATTTTATTTTACATGCATTTCCAGTTTACTGAAGAACAATTGATGATTCAAAAGGCCGCAAGGGATTTTGCAGAGAATGAATGTAAGCCTGGCGTTATTGAAAGAGATGAAAAGCAAATTTTCCCTAAAGAACAAGTAATGAAATTAGCCGACCTCGGCTTTTTAGGTATGATGGTACCTACTGAATATGGAGGTGCTGGAATGGATACAGTTAGTTATGTGCTGGCTATGGAAGAAATAAGCAAGTGGGATGCAAGTACCAGTGTTGTAATGAGTGTTAACAATAGTCTTGTTTGTTATGGTCTGGAGGCGTTTGGTACAAAAGACCAAAAGGAAAAATATCTTACACCGCTGGCACAGGGTAAAAAGAATGGTGAATTATATATCGGCGCATTTATGCTTAGCGAACCTGAAGCGGGAAGTGATGCAACATCGCAAAGAACAACAGCAGAAGATAAAGGCGATCATTATTTATTGAATGGAACAAAGAACTGGATAACCAACGGTGGTACCGCGTCCGTTTATTTGGTGATGGCACAAACCGATCCTAAGAAAGCTTCTCGTGGTATTAATACATTGATCGTGGAAAGAGATTGGCCCGGTGTTGTTGTTGCTGCTAAAGAAAACAAATTAGGGATACGCGGAAGTGATACACATACTGTCATGTTCAATGATGTAAAAGTTCCAAAAGCAAACAGGATAGGTGATGAGGGATTTGGTTTCAAATTCGCCATGAAAACATTGGCTGGTGGAAGAATTGGGATTGCATCACAGGCATTGGGTATTGCCAGCGGGGCCTATGAATTGTCAAAAACATATTCAAAAACAAGAAAAGCTTTTGGTACCGAGATCATGAATCACCAGGCCATTGCTTTTAAATTGGCCGATATGGCTACTAGGATCAATGCAGCCCGTTTGCTTTGCCTGAAAGCTGCATGGGAAAAAGATAACGGAATTGAATATGGAGTTAGCAGCAGTATGGCAAAAGTGTATGCTTCAGAAACAGCGATGTGGACAGCGGTTGAAGCAGTACAGATCCACGGCGGGTATGGTTTTGTAAAAGAATATCACGTAGAAAGAATGATGCGTGATGCGAAGATCACACAGATTTATGAAGGTACGAGTGAAGTGCAACGGATAGTTATAAGTAGAAGTATTTTGAAATAATTTGCTGATGTGATAATATGCTGATGTGCAAATGAGGAATATCGTTTGCACATTTTTATTTTTGTAATATGGCGGTTAATAAAGAAAAATATCAACAAATAAACGAAGAGCTAAGACTGTCGAATATTACGCTGGTTGCTGTTTCGAAAACAAAACCAGTTGAAGATATTCTTGAGCTTTATGATCTGGGACATAGAGATTTTGGAGAAAACTATGTTCAGGAATTAGTGGAGAAAGCAGAACGGTTACCAAAAGATATTCGCTGGCATTTTATTGGTCATTTACAAAGCAATAAAGTAAAATTAATTACTCCTTTTATTTATCTGATTCATGGAGTAGATAGTCTAAAACTGCTAAAAGAAATCGATAAGCAAGCAGAAAAAAACAAACGGCTTATTGATTGTTTGTTGCAGGTTCATATTGCACAGGAGGAAACTAAGTTTGGGTTTGATGAAAATGAATTATTCGCTTTAGAGACCGGGCAATTTGCTAATGTGAAAACAAAAGGATTGATGGGAATGGCTTCTTTAACAGAAAATGTAAATAAGATCAGAACCGAGTTCAAGCATTTAAAAACTATATATGACAAGCTTTCAGCCCTCACTCCTCAACTTTCAATTCTCTCAATGGGTATGAGTGCTGATTATAAAATTGCTATTGAAGAAGGAAGCAATATGGTTCGTATTGGTAGTTTGTTATTTGGAGAACGTAATTATGAGAGTAATTGAAGATATTCTAAAATGTAGTTTTCTCATGGCTATACTTTATTTTTTAGGATAATCAGGAATATTTTTTCCCAGGTAAATATTTCTTTCAGCTTTTAGCATATTGCCAACGTCCTTCACTTTTATTATTCCACTACCTCCACGATCCTGGCAATTTTTCCTTTCTTTATCTGTAAGTATAGGGTCATCATCAAAAATATATTCGTCGATCCAATATTCATTTTTGCCAGGTTCTTTAATTGTAATATGAATATGTTCCGGTGCTTCTCTGCCGGGATAAGCAGCAGGTCTTAATGTAAAGAATTTGTATTCGCCTTTTTCATTCGTTCTCATCCATCCACGAATAGATCCATGTCGTTTTCCCCAACCATTTTCATCGCCTTTCATGGGATAAACTCCTGCCTGATCAGTATGATATACATATATAATTACATTCGGCGCCGGTGTGCCGTCTGCTTTATAAACGACGCCATTTATCGCAAGCTTTCTTCCTTTGTCATTCCAGTCAGGGAGCCAACAAAGATTTTTTAATGAGTCAAAGGGAATTGGTGACTCGTGAATAGCTTCACAACCTTCACAACTGCCGCCAATATGTATATTATTCTGGTTTGCTTTTTTGTTGCTGTTTTGTGTGCATCCAGTATTTGAAATAAGGAGAACAGCAAAAAGAAATAATAGTTTCATAAAAAATGTTTTCAGTATAAATTTCATACAAAAAAAGGCCTGTATAAAATCCTTTACATAAGGGGTAACCAACACTTGATGAAGTGTATAAATGCGTTTCGTCAGGGATTAGCTGCAGTTTATGTAATCTCTTTTACCAACGGGAAATCGTACTTTTATTTTGTCTTATGCACAACGCAGCATTTTATATAAAATACAAATTGAACCATGTCATTTTTTGGCTATTCATTTTCGGATTGTGGTTCATGCTCCGTTACGAAGATTATATTACACCGGCAGTTGCTTTTAAGGTAACATTTGTCAAGTTGGTAGACCTGATTTTAATGGTTTATATAACGAATAACCTTCTCATACCTTCATTTTTGTATAAAAAAAGATATGGGCTTTTCGTTTTACTTTTTCTCCTGATGATCTTAATTAGCAGTGTTACCAAAATGTATATTGTTGGCAGTCTTACGCATGATCCCAGCACATTTTCTTTAAGCGGCGACCTTAAAGGCAGGATATATGATAATGTAATTCCTCATTTTTTCCTGGTGATAGCTGGTGCTTCATTTAAGCTGATGTTCGATCAGATCAGCCTGCAAAAGAAAATGGCTGTGCTTGCAAAGGATAAAGCAGAAGCAGAATTAAATTTTTTAAAATCGCAGATCAATCCGCATTTTCTTTTTAATTCATTGAATTCTGTTTATTTCCTGATCGACAAAAATAATCCCGATGCAAGGCAGGCTTTACATACATTTTCTGATATGCTCCGTTACCAGCTTTACGAAGCGAATGGTGAAAAGATCCCTATTGAAAAAGAGATCGGCTATTTACGGGATTATGTTCACCTGCAACAATTGAGAAAAGCTGAAAATTATAAAGTTCAATTTAACTGTTCACAGGAAGTAAAAAACTTTTCAATTGAGCCGCTCTTACTGATACCCTTTGTTGAAAATGCGTTTAAACATATTTCACATAAAACAAATGAAGATAATTTTGTAAAACTGGATATGACTCGCAGTAATGGTTATTTTGAATTTGTTGCAGAAAATTCCTGTGAAAAAGGGGTATATACAACAGAGCAACACGGGGGGATTGGTATGAATAATGTGAAAAGAAGGTTGGAATTACTTTATCCGGGGACTCATCAGTTAAAGATCGATGATAAAGGGGATACGTTTAAAATAAATTTAAAACTTAAAATTTAAAACTATGCTCACAGGAATATTGTTAAGAAAAAAGGGGAAAACTAAAACGTTGACCACTATGCTGATCGTTTCAGCATTATTATTAATTGGAGGAATTTTAATGCTGGTAAAATGATCAATTGTATTATTATAGATGATGAACCGCTTGCAAGAAAAGGACTCAGAGAATATATCTCTGATGTCGATTTCCTGAATCTTGCAGGTGAATACGACAATCCCTTAAAAGCAACTGAAATGATCGGCAGGGGAGAAGCGCAGCTGCTTTTCCTGGATATTCAAATGCCAAAGATCACGGGGCTTGATTTTATGAAAACGCTGCAGAAACCTGTTCCTGTTATTTTCACTACAGCGTTTCCGCAATATGCACTAGATGGGTTTGAGTTGAATGCTTTGGATTACCTGGTGAAGCCAATTTCCTTCGACCGATTTTTAAAAGCCGCCCTTAAAGCAAAGGAGTATTACGAGGTAAGACAAAAGAACGATGCCGATAAAACTCCTGTTGCAGAAGCTGGAGACTATTTTTTTATCAAAGCGGATAATAAACTTGTTAAGGTTTCATTCAATGACATTTTATTTATTGAAGCTTTGCAGAATTATGTTGTTGTTCATACACGAGAAAGAAAACTTATCACTTACCTAACTTTTAAATCTGTAGAAGAGTATTTGCCATCATCCCAATTTATTAAAGTGCACAAATCTTTTATTGTTTCCGCTACAAAAATTGATAGTATAGATGGTAATGATATTCGAATTGGTCAACATCATATACCCATCAGCCGCAACTTAAAAGACGAAGTGATGGACAAATTATTAAAGGGAAAATTTCTGAAAAGATAGCGCTGTGTATATTTAAAATTTTATAACCGGCATAAGTTTAGTAACTTATAGCAAATAAAACCAACGGTTATGAAAAAACATATCGTTTCTCACATAGCCATCTACCTTCTTTCAGCAGTCATGATCTTCTTTGGTATTTATCATTTAAAGTATCCAGAGGACATGATGAAGTATGCATATATTCCCACAAACCTTCCTAACCCTTTGTTGTTGGTTAGAATTGTCGGAATAGTTTTTATACTCGCAGCTCTCTCTTTTATTTTTAATAAATTTGTAAAAATTGCTGCCTACTTGCTTGCGGCAATGCTTTTATCATTTGCTTTTATATTTCACCTGGATATTTACAGGAATGCCGGCTCCGACGAACTAAAAGTAAACGCCCTGATCAATATTTTAAAGGACACCGCACTAGCAGCTTTTGCTTTGCATATTGCCGGCAGTGCAGATAGTCATGGCATGAAGTTTTAAGCGATAAAATATTTCTTGTTTTTTAACAAGGTGGCCTGTAAAACAGAGCCGGGAATATGTATTTTTACAACTAATCATACATATGAAGTATTTATCATTTCTATTTGTCCTCTTGCCGTATTTTAGTAATGCACAGGATTGCACTCTGAAAAATGAGAAAGACAGGTTTAACCAGGATCCAAGATTAACAACAGGTTTTATCACTTTGGGAGCAGGCAACGATAAATTTTTGTTATCAATATCAGCAGATAAGAAGGAAGTGGACTATTTTTTTGCATTGGATAACTCGACGATGTGTTTTAATGATTATTCGAGGGTGGTTATAGCTTATGATACCAAGCAAAAAGGAAATTTTAAAAATGGAGGCACTACAAATTGCAAAGGATATTTTCATTTTATTTTTCCTAACCAGGAAAACTTAAATGTAAATCTTACTAATCTTTCACAAAAGAAAATTGCGACCTTACAATTTACAGATACAGATAATAATAAAAAGATCATCACTCTCAGACCGGAGGACCGGGAGACAATTATAAAACTTACAAATTGTGTTCTAGCAGAGCTTGGAAAATTGCGAATAGATACCTGGAAGCCTAAACAATGATCGAAGTGACCCCGGAGAGACTCGAACTCTCGGCCCGCTGATTAAGAGTCAGCTGCTCTACCAACTGAGCTACGGAGTCAAAAATGTATCACAAATTTACCCAATACTTATTGATGGAAAAATTATTCAATTGGTTAGTGAATTGAATTTCAAGAGTAAGGATGATTTTATGAAATTGAAAGCTCATCACCCGCTGCTTCATTGGCGCCGTGTAAATCCATTCGGCATATTCATCGCACTATTCATTTAGGGGGCACTATCGAAGATCTTGATAAGATATCAATGAAGATCTTAGGCAAGCCTGTAGAAGCAATAAAGGTATAACCCGCATATTTGTTTCGCTGATTATGAAACAATGGGGATTTAATTTCCTATGTATTCATTTTTTAATTTTCTATCTCTTGATGTTGAAGTATGTCACAACAATGGAACTATTTTTAGTTTCAATGTAAAATTCATTTTTCCACAATCAGTTTATTTGGTAATGTTTTTGATTAGAGGAGAAGACATTATTTTTTAATTTAAAATTTGAACTATGAAAATGAATTTCTTTAATGGAAAACCGCTTCAATTGTTTTTAGGTGCGGCGTTAGTGGTTTCAACTCTGTTTGTTTCCTGCGATAAAGAGAATGACGATGACATAACTGATCAAACTTACAGCACTACTGGGAGTGCAAACGGTTCACAAATGAATCCATCAAATAGCAGCACAAGTACTGGTACTCTTACCGGAACATATAACGCAAGAACCAATGTTTGGCAATATAATATTAGCTGGACCAATTTATCAACTACAGCTGGTTTGGTGCAGGTATATGGACCTGCAGGTGTTGGTGTTAATGGAACATTATTATTCCCTTTGTCAATTACAATTCCGGGAGCAAGTGGCAGTGCTAGTGGAAATATAATGCTTACGGATGCCCAGGAGACAGCGTTGCTTGCAAACAATACTTATTTCACTATTAGTTCAACAACTTTTCCTTCTGGAGAAATTCGGGGACAAATTACATCGACGGTTAATTAAGAAAAGTTTGGGTGTTAATTAAAGTGTGTGTGAACAAGCAGGATATTCAATTAATGAATATCCTGCTTGTTATTGTAGATACTTATGTCTGTTGAACAAAATGCCAGCAAACACCGGCAATGTCAATAATATTTACTTCTCGTCCATAAGGTTGATCAGATGCTTCGCCAATTCGAATGCCGAATTTTTTTGGTAGTTCTTTCTCAATTGCTCCTTTTCTAAATTCATCTACATTGGTTACTCCAACAGTGATCATAAAATTTTCTGCAAAATCTTTATTATCGAATTTTTGTAAAATGAATTTGCATCCGTCTTTATCAAAGCCAACATAGTCGCCAGCATCCCAATTAATAGTAAACCCTAATTGCTGAAAAAGCTCTTTGGAACCTTCAAAATCTTTTCCCGAAGGAACAAATGGCTGTAGGGAAAGAAATTTCATAAAATGTGTTTCGATAAAGTTATAAAAGAATATATTGGTGTAAATAATTTGTGTTTCAAATAATGACACGGCACCAAAAATATAATGATGTAAAATTTTTCCTGGTTGTAATAGCATTTATCAGTGCATTCAATTATTATCTCACCTGGTCTAATATTAAATTTAACTGGTACCTTGTTTATACTTATGCGATCGATACAATACAGGGATGGCTGGCATGGTGGGCAGTGCGAAGCATCATTATTTATTTAGATAAAAAGATGCCGTACGGTAATAGACCATTAAAAAGAATTCTTGTTCAACTATTGCTTACGACAACGGCCGGATTATTAGTAATAATCCTTTTAACAGAATTAACAAGCTGGATCATTCGGGGAAAACCTGCAATTGCTAATTTTTATTTCTTTGATATTTTCATAATTGCTATCTGGTTTTTTGTCATAAATGGTATTTATATCGGCATGCATTATTATAACGAATGGGAGGAGTCAGAACGTCAGCGGCAAGAAGAAAAAAAATTAAGAACAGGCGGATTTACTGTCAAGCATGGCAATCAAAACCTATTATTTCCCTTTGACGATATACTTGGCTTTTATGCAGAGGAAGGGTACACAATCTTGCTTACCAAAGAGAATAAAAGATATTTTCCTGACCGTTCACTGGATAAAATTGAAACTATATTGCCTGAAGAGTTATTTTTCCGACTTAACCGCCAATACATACTTCACCGCAAAGTAGTGACCGGATTCAAAAGAACCGGCAATGGTAAAATAGATGTGCTTGTAAATGCCTCCGAAAACCTTCCCCCATCAATTGCCGTGAGCCGCACGAAAGCCGTTTCTTTTAAAAATTGGTTTGAAATTGATTGAGGAATGAGAATTTTTATGGCATTTCATCCCTGTTTTTGCTACACTTCAACCCAAACAGTATGTAATAATCAAATAATGGTAGCAATTCAAGGGGAATTTTGATACATATGGCCTTAATACCTTAGTACTTATTTGGTTTACCATGCGTCCTTGTTGTTGTTTTGTAAAAAAAAATAAAATGAAAAAGATCTTGATTTCGTCCCTGGCCATAGTTTCTGCGCTTTCTTTTTTCGGACAAGCTCCGAAAAATTGCAAACCTGACGTGTCCCTTAATTCTGCCTTTTCAAAAGCAAAGGCGCTTGATTCTGTTTTAAAGCACTATACTCATAATATGCTACCCGGAGCTTCGGTTGCGGTTTATTCCGAAACGGAAGGTTGGTGGGCCGGAGCACAGGGCTATGCTGACCTGGAGAAAAAACTACCAATGACTAACTGCCATTTACAGTATCTGCAAAGCATTTCTAAAAGCTATATGGCTGTTGAAATATTACAGTTGAAAGAACAAGGTAAGATAGACCTCGATGCACCAATGACAAAGTACCTGCCATCGAAATATAGTAAGTATATTAAAAATGCAAGCTCGGTCACAATAAGAATGTTGCTCAATCATACATCCGGTATACCCGAATACAACGAGGCTCCTGCATTTGTATCAAATGTGATTCTTCATCCATTGCAAAATTTTTCCTCTGAAGATTGCTTAAGAGGAATTAATGGAATGGATTTTAAATTTATACCCGGTTCAAAATATAAATACACAAACACAAATTATTTATTGTTGTCTTTGATAGGTGATGCAATAACCGGAGATCATGCAGCTTATATCAAAAAGAATATTTTCAAACCACTTGGACTAAACAACAGTTATTATGGCAAAGATCTTAATTATCTCAAAGGCTTATCACTCCCGCAATCCTATTGGGATGTTTTTAATAATGGTATTGCGATCAATGCGACTCCATTTCAGCAAATGACTGTTGCTTGTTCAAAAGGTGATGATGGGATAGTGTGTTCAACCACAGACGCAGTAAAATATTTAAAGGGATTAATGGAAGGAAAATTATTGAATGATGGATCAATGAAGGATCTGATGGAATTTGTAAAAGATGAAAAAGGAAACAAACAATACAGCATGGGAATGATCTATTTTGATCTCGGTGGTCTTCCTGCTTACGGCCATGGCGGCGGCGGCATTGGTGCAGGTTGCGGATTGTTATATATCCCTTCACATAAAGTGTATGTTTTCATGGCTACCAATATCGGCTGCTTTATTGACAGCAAACTTTCTGCAAAAGCAGGGGAAATGCGAGATGCGATCCTCATGGCAGTGTTGCAATAATTTTGGCGAAACCGGGCGCATCACCTTTTTAAAATTATCCACATCAAATAATACAATTGTTAGTTATTGGTCAAACAGTGGGCTGGTTTTTTTATTTGTATAAATTTCAAATTTTTCTATTTGCAAAAAATCATAAAATCTTTGCAGAAATCATTGCTCATGAATTTTTTTGCAGAAGTGATACTTGCTTCAATATTAATATTATTCCTGTTCAACCTTTTTTCTTGCCTTTCATGCAAAAGTCACAGAAAAGTAAGCAGATAATACAAATCAAATAAGTTGTGTATTCATGGTACAATAGTCTTGAAAAAAGATGCGGTATGAGTCGCGATAGGTGCTAAATAACTGGTGTTTAAATCGGGGTATCAAATCATAGTTCAGCATAAAATAAAACGAAGGTTATGGGTGATAATGATTATCTTTGTCACGTTAATTTGAGTTTTACAGCTCTTGTAGTGAACAATCAATTTCTCTCGGAATTATTCTTTACACCTGCTTTTTCTCAAGTGGCTTTTAAAATATAAACCTTTTGTATGCACAGTTATGTTTTAAATCCCGACCTCAAGACGTTATTAACTGATAAATTAACAGGACAACAACCTTGGTTTAAAAAAATAAAATTATTTAAATATGACTACCGAAATGATATAAAAATTTGTAGAAGGTAAAGGAAGAGAGGATTCAACTATCAATATTCATTTTAAAGAACGTAGCACGGTAACAGGAGTTTTCATCAGAACCCAGGATTATGGTGAATTAAAGATGAAAAATTTATGGCGTATCGTTAGTCATGCTAAGATTGATGAATGGCGTAAAACTAAAAATATGGATCTTGCCCGTATTTTTAACGGCTTATCGTTTACACGTCTTACGGAAGAGCAATAATTTATTGACCAATTTTTAAAATAAAAGTAAAGCAGTATTTATGTTCTTACAAACCTGGAAAAAATATCTACCTGTTATCATTTTACTAATGAAGCGTTCTGAAAAAGGCGAGCAGGTATTGGATATGAACTACACCGATTTTCAACGGGCAACAGGTGGCAAAAAAACCAAGCTTACTTTTTCAAGTCTCCAGCTTGATAATGGCCGCACTAATTATGACGCCAACAATACACAGCTTGCTAAAGACCTGATCTTAGTGCTACAGGAAAATGAACAGACAGGAGCAATGCTAAAGAATAAACAATTCGAATTTTCTGTGAATTCGAGTTATCAACTGACTATCAGGAATAGCACAGTTACTGAGCAAGAAGAGGCTGTTTAAAAATTATCAGCCTCGTTGTGTAAAAGCCCTGCTTTTTTTCGTTCTTGAATTTCTGCTGCTGGTTCCGTAAAAAGAATTAGTTGCCTGAACTACATCGTGCATACCCGGCGCATCAAACGAATGAGCCTTCACTACCGGGAGCGTTTTCCTGATCAGCTTTTGTATATCACTTAAGAATATTTTTTCACTCCAGTCACAAAAAGAAATTGCCACACCTTTTGCACCCGCACGACCAGTTCTTCCAATTCTATGAACATAAGTTTCAGGAACATTTGGCAATTCGAAATTGATCACATGCGTCAACTCATCAATATCAATACCTCGGGCAGCAATATCTGTAGCTACTAACACGCGGGTACGTTTATTTTTGAAATTATCCAACGCTTTTTGTCTTGCCGCTTGTGCTTTATTGCCGTGAATAGCTTCCGTACGAATGCCATTATTGTTTAGCATGCGGGCAAGTTTATCTGCCGCATGTTTCATTTGTGTAAATACTAAGGCGGTTTCTATTGATTCATCTTTTAATAAATGGACCAGCAAAGATGGTTTGTTGTGCCTTTCTGTATAATATATTGATTGCTGTATCATGTCAACCGTTGTCGCGGGCGGCGTCACTTCTACCTTTACAGGATTATTTAAAAGCATTGCAGCCAATTGTTTTATTTCATTTGGCATGGTAGCCGAGAAAAAAAGTGTTTGCCTTTTTGAAGGTAATCTTGTGATGATGCGTTTTACATCGTGCACAAAACCCATATCGAGCATCCTGTCTGCCTCATCAAGAATGAAGAATTGAATATCTCTTAAAGTAATATATCCTTGTTGCATCAGATCGAGTAAGCGGCCTGGTGTTGCTACCAAAATATCAACGCCACGTCGAATTGCCTGCACCTGGCTATGTTGCGAAACGCCACCAAAAATTACATGATGACGTAAAGGCAAGTAATGACCATAAGCACGGATACTTTCACCAATTTGTATTGCTAACTCTCTTGTTGGAGTAAGAATGAGTGCTTTTATCTTATGATCTGGTTGTTCAGCATTTTGTTTTCCTTCATACATTAATTGAAGTATAGGAAGAACAAAAGCGGCTGTTTTGCCAGTACCTGTTTGAGCACAACCAAGCAAATCTCTTTTTTGTAAAATTACAGGGATAGATTTCTCCTGTATAGGGGTAGGAATTGTGTATCCTTCTTTGCCAAGGGCCTGTAACACAGGCTCTATGAGCTGTAAATCGTTAAATGACACTAAAAAAATATTTTATTTAAAAATGTGGTAAGGCTATCAATAATTAAATGATACTTTACCTGCCTTACGTTAAAGCTTCACTGCATTTTGGGGGAGAAATTAAACTACACCAGAAGGGAGAGCACTAACATCAAGAACGACAAAGCTACGATTAATAAACCAGACTTTATAGTTTATTTGCTATAACCTAAAAGGAGTTAATGGAAATTATAAATTATGAGAATGATCAGTTGATGATCTTAACATTGACAGCCATCGGGCCCCGCTGTCCCATTTCTATTTCAAAACTTACTTTATCATTCTCTTTTATTGGAGCAGTGAGATTATTAGCATGTACAAAAAGGCTTTGTTGTGATTGCAGATCTTTAATAAAACCAAATCCTTTTTCATTATTAAAGAAAGTCACTTTTCCTTTGTGTGTAAGCTCTTCTTCGGTTGGAGGTACATATTCGGGAACACCGATCTGGATATCTTCCAGTTTTACTTCAACTCTTTTTCTTGGATCGGGTGGGGTGGAACTTAAATTTCCATTTTCATCAAGATAGGCGATCATGTCATCGAAGTTGTTCTTCTTGCCACTTTCTTTTCGTTCTTGCATTTTTTCAGCCTTATCTTTTCTTTCTTTCTGTTTTTTCTTTTCTCTTTCTTTTTTATTCCATGATTCACTCATGTATGTTTCTTTTTAGTTTAAAATGACCGCATATGGTAAAGATTTTTTTTTGAAGTAAAAATTAAAACCACTTTTTTCCGCGGATAGTTGGTGAAGATACGGCTTTAAAATCAGATGATATTTATTAATAAAAGCTTGCAATAGAAGGAGAGAACCCTTGAAAAAAGAGACCATAGGCGCTTTTTTTATTCACATTCGGCAAGATCAATTTCAAAAAGACAACAGTTAGGCTCATTTTGATAATGGCCAGGCAAATTTGAAGTATCGGTCAATTCGAACATTCCTAAAAATTTGAAACCGGCAGAAGTATAATGTTCGATCAATTTGGTATTGTTTCCCAAAGTGTCCAGACGCACAAACTGTTTCTCTTTTTGCTTCGCATATTCCCTTGCCCATTTCACGATCTTATAGATATACATGTTACCACGGAAAGCTGGGTCAGTGGCTATGCGATGAATATAAATAGAATCGTTTTTATCTTTTCCCTCCCAAATTTCTTTGTCTGAAAAAGTAATTGCCCAGTTGCAAACAATAACATCTTCAATAACCAGTTTCCATTGTCTTAGCTCATTTATTTCTTTTTCAATAAAACTTTTTTCAAATATTGGCCATACCACCATTCCTTTACTGGTTTGCAGGTCTCTTGCAGATTGATAAAGGGATAAGATACTATCAGCATCATTCATTAAACAATACTCGATCTTATCCGTCATTTTTGTTTCAGTTTAAAATATAAATTTCCAAATGTCTTTATCGCTATTTAACCCGAAACTTGCTATTTTTTAATTATGAACTTTGAGCTTTTTGTACAGACGATATGAGTAAATACAGGTAATAAGGATCACTACTGAGAGTACTACAAATAATGTGATCATCGAAAACAAGAAAGAAGCAAAAAGGCAGATCACTGCGATCAGCAGGCCACCTCCAAAAAGTAACTTTCCTCCCAACAAATGAGTCCTTTTCCAATTTTCATCATTATTTAGGGTCCATGGCAAACGGATGCCCGCAAAATAGTTGGGTTTCATGTTATAAATGTAATTACCAACAACGGCCAGCATCAATCCTACTCCTGCGAGAATAAACCTCATACTGAATTTTATATTTCCATGAATACTGCTGTAAATGAGCAGGCAAAGAACCGCGGCAGTGAATACAGCAACAGCAAAGGCAATACGAAATAACCTGCCTTTATTTTCCACAGCGTATCTTTTGGGATCGATCCTGTAAACTTGAGGCAATAATAAATAAATGACTGCATTTACTGCTATTAAGATCAATATCATAGTGGCCAGTTCATTTTTACTGCCATAACGGTCAATATCCCCTTTTAAATTAAAGTGCATGGCTATTGTTTCGGGAATCGTATTCCAAACAATAGCTAAGTAAATAGCGGGAGCTATGATGAATAGCCAAACGATCTTTTTCATAAACTTATCCATAATTATTTCTTTTTTGATTTGAATTGAAGTAACCAGGTCATGATCTCGTCTACAACAGTTGTATTAAGGGAATAATAAATAAACTGTCCTTCTTTTTCGGCGATCACCAATTTTGCCTGTTTCAACAGATCCAGGTGATGAGATATGCTGGGGCCGGAGATACGGAACTTTTCTACTATCTCTCCGGCTGTCATATCCTTTTTGCGGAGCAATTCCAATATCTCCCTCCGGGTAGGATCATTCAGGGCTTTAAATACATTGTTCATATCTTATAATTCAATGATTGTATATTTAGACAAATATCTAAATACTATTTTAAATTGCCAAATCTATTTTTAAGCAGAAAGATAAGTCCCCAATCGAAGACATTCCAGGTCCTCTGAAGAATACATAGGAAATATTCAGTTAACGTTCTCCAATTTTCATTAACCTTAAATAACAATGGCATTAACGATTTCTTCTCAAATTTTTGGCATGATGGCATCTGCTTTGAATAATAGTAAGCAACCGGAAATAATAAAATGGTTTTGCAGGCTTCCGGTTTGCGATGCAAGACAAAACAATAAAACTTTATAAAATGAAAAAGATCTTTACAATGTGTTTGGGCTTAGTTCTCACTGCAGCGGTTTTTGCTGCAGACAGAAAACCTGACGTAACCATTATTTCTACAAAAAAATATGAGATTGTGGTTGATGGCAGAACTTATTACAGTAACAACAGGATGATGAACATTGACAATCTCCGCAATGGCCGTCATACTATCCAAGTGTATGAAATGAGCAACCGAGGATTTTCAGTATTCCAAAGAAAGCGTTTGGTTGCAAACAGATCGTTCCAGCTTAGGAACAATGATGTAAAAATCACCATTGACCGGTTTGGCCAACTTACATTTACCGAAGACAAATTCGGCCGTGATGGCAGATTCGGTAATGACAACAGGGGTTGGGATGATCATGACGGCAAAGACAAAAGAGACGATCGTAATGGCAGAGATAGCCGTGACAGGAAGTTTTAATTAACGAAGAAAACCTGGATTATAAGTCGCCCCGATCTTTCGGGGTGACTTTTTTATGCAATCCTATTCTTAGCCAAACTCCATAAATAAAAATAAAGGGGTCAGTAGAAACCGACCCCTTTTACATTTCATTAAAAAAACACACTGAGAAAAATTTTATTTAATCATTAAGTCCGAGTTTTTGTTTCGCAAATAATAAGATCAAAAGGATGATCAAAGAAAAAACTGTACCAACTGGTAAATACCAGAGCGTTGAAATGCAAGTAACAATTCCAAGAAGATATGTCCAACTTTGATTGGTCAATAAACTATAAAGCCAGAATAACCACAATAATCCAAAAGCGATAAATAACGGACCAAGATTAAAAACATCGATCTTAAGATTATAAAAGAGGTTAGACCATGGCCCGGGTTTTTCGGGTCCAATATATTTTCCTTTTAACATTACATAGATCCCATCAAGCAACATATAGCCACCATTTATAAAACCGAGTATTGCGATCAATACTTTCATTTATTAATAATTTTTGTTGTAAGCATCTGCGCCATCAGCTTTTACTTTTTGAATTATTTTATTTCCAACTTTTTTACCCAACTCAAGAGCTACCTCATTATCCGTACGAAAATGTATACCGGCTTGAAACCTTGATTCGGCCGCATCTTTTGCTTTCTGCCTGAAAATACCTTTTTCTTCCGGAAAAAAATAGGAACAAACTTCTGCCATCATACCAGAAATTGCAGCATGGCCCGAGGGATAACCTGGAAATGGCGGAGTCACTAATGTAGAAGGACGAAATGTGGTATCGTATTGATTCGGACGAATTCCCCAGTAAGTATATTTCGCATCCCAACAAGCTACAAAACAATCATAGGATGCTATATTTATTATTGCATTGATCCGTGCAGAACGAGGAGGATTTAAATGAAGATTATTTTCGAACATTTTCTTCGGTAAGTTGTCTGAGAACCATGATTGATTTGCCCAATAAAAAGCATTTGATAATGAACGAAAAGTTTGTTTATAATTTTTCATTTCTTCCATTTCTTTTGCAAAATCAGGAGGCGGACCAGGACGAAATTCATTGCTGCTTTCTAGCACAACGGTTTTGTTCTTACCTGCAAGGGGTAACATTGCAAATTTTCCTCTCCATAATCCTGGCTTGTCAGGAATTTTTCCATCCCATACAACAGTTGATACATAATCTTTCGTTTTTTCAGTTTCTATTTCAGCGATCTTTTTTCCCAATTCAAAACCTGCACGAGTATCACTTGGAAATGCAACACCGGCAGCAACTCTTGAATCCATTTGTTGTTGAGCAAGCTTCTTCACTGAATCTGCCATTGCAGGATAGAAGCGACTAAAAATAGTAACCGCTACACCTGCGGCAACAGAGTTTTCGCAAGGGAAAGAAGGACTCTCGGGTTTAACTGTATGAATATTTATTTTATTGTCTGCAACAAAAGGCCGTGGACGTTTATATGCGTACTTGGTATCCCATGCCACAATAGTTGCATCATAAATAGCTGCTCCAAGGAGCATATTAGCCAATGCCCCATATCTACCGGTATCTACTACCCATATTTTATTCATCATTTCCTGCCAGCGATAGCCTGGTGATCCGGCATTCCAAAAAGCGATCTGTTGTTTTGTTTTGGCATCCAAATTTTTTTGCTTGGCAAGCACCTCGGGTATCTCATGTTTATAAGATGTTGGCGCAGGCAAGCGATAATCTTTTCCTGATGTGATGAACCATGTTTTCCAATTGCCTGCTTCCGGTTCAACTTGTGCTTGAAGTTGAATAATCATTAAAAATACAATGATGAGGATTGAATTTCTTTTCATTTATTGATGATTTTATACAAGAATATTCATTTAAGAAAAACAGTTTATGCAGCTGTCAATAAACAACAGGTTATGGTAAACAAAAAGCATTTTTAAGCGAATGATCCTTTTGCTCAATACCAAAATCTCAGAGAAGCTTTTGAATTGGAGAGATATCTTAAATTTCAATTTTTGATTTTTGAATTGATTTGGTTGACGATTTTCTGCGGTAAGTTTACGTTGGAGTCAATTCTGTAGACTTTAAAAAGAAAGGGCAAAGATTTACCGATATTTATCACCCTAAATAGCAAGATGAGTATACTAAAAAACAAGGAAAAATTGCGACCTTATATATGGGCTCTGCCGGTATTTTTTATTATTACTTTTGGTCACAGTGTATCAAACTATCCAGGAAATTTTTTTGCCGTCCTGGTTAATAATCTTTGGAACATTGCTTATGTCATTACTGTCAATTTTATACTCTTTGAATACTCCATCCCTTTTGTATTACGAAAAAGAAAATTCATTATTTATAATATTCTTCTTGGTATCCTGATTTTATGGCTTTACATGATGTTGTATTCCTATGGTGCACATGCCTGGCGATTGTTCGGAATTCAATTACATATTTATACTCCTTTAGGTACTTTCAAGTCATTAGACGAATTACTGGAAAGCAGGATGGGATATAGTGTAGGCTCTGTTTTCGTTTTTGGAATTGTCAGGCATATTTATCGTTATATAAAATTAAAACAGGCAACACAACAGTTGCTCATTGAGAAGAAAACAGCGGAACTTAATTATCTAAAGTCGCAAACAAATCCGCACTTCTTATTTAATACGCTAAATAATATTTATTCATTAGCAAGAGATAAGTCTGATCTTGCTCCTGAATCGATCTTACGATTATCAAAGATCCTGCGTTTTATGCTCTATGAAACAGGGGGAGATTACATTGCGATCGACCAGGAAATAAAGATAATCAGTGATTATATTGCACTTGAAAAGCTGCGTTACGATGATTCATTGCGTATCAATTTTAATTATGACATAGAAGACATGAAACAAGCAATGCCACCGCTATTACTTATGCCGCTGGTTGAAAACGCTTTCAAGCACGGTGTTTCAGAAACAAGAAACCAACCGTTTGTCGATATTCATCTTTCCATTAATAAAAGACAACTAGTATTTATTGTAAAAAATTCTACCGAAGATTCTTCCACAGAAAAGAATGTGAAAGAAAATATTGGACTTTCAAACCTGAGACGACAATTGGAATTGCTTTATAAAGAGTATAACCTGGCTGTTCAGCAAAATGTATCTGTTTTTACTGCAACTTTAAAAATTAACTTGGCTAGTCATGTCTAAAATAAAATGCATTATTGTAGAAGATGAGCCATTGGCTGTAAAGGTTTTGATGGATTATATATCACAGGTGCCCTTTCTTGAATTGCATGGCTCATTTAAGGATGCAATTCTGGCAACTGATTATTTACGCAGTAATACTGTAGACCTTATTTTTTTAGACATTCATTTGCCTAAGTTAAAAGGCATGGCATTTTTGAAAACGCTTACAAATCCACCTGCTGTAATTATTACAACTGCTTATCACCAATATGCAGTGGAAGGATTTAATTTAAATGTTACTGATTATCTACTCAAGCCATTTGAGTTCGAACGTTTTTTAGTAGCAGTTACAAAGATAAAAACGGCGCAAATTGAAAAACCTAAATCAAAAGAGGAGCCGGACACAAAGGATCACCTTTTTTTGAATGTTCAAAAA
>DATDCP010000255.1:0-3962 GCA_036524255.1 Chitinophagaceae bacterium | reverse complement strand
GCAAGGTCCTGTCCAAACCCTTTTACAAATGCTCCTAAATGATCTGTGAAGCTTACCAGTGAAATTTCAGTGAATGGCCATAGACCCGGGCCTGCAGGTTTTGCAACAAAAAGTTCACCCATGGGACCAGCAAATGATCTTGAAAAACTTCCAAATACATAAGCTCCTTTCAAACCTTTTATTTCATCTCCACGATATACATGACCTCCAATAACAGTTAGTGTTTTAATTCCCTCTGCCGGATTTGCTGCATTCAACATCTCGATCACAGGATCAATAAGACGATTACCAAATGGATCCGTGGTTGGGCATTCTGTTAATGAAGTTCCCGGAGTTACAGTACTGAAACAATGTGTACCTTCTTTTACATTCCAACCATAGTTCTGACCTTTTTCAACTATATCTACTTCTTCATATAAAATTTGTCCTGCATCACCTAAAAATAATCTATGTGCACCACCCATATCAAATGACATCCTGTATGGATTTCTGAAACCATAAGCATAGATCTCATCAAGCCCGGTTTTTCCAACAAATGGATTATCGGAAGGAATTCCATAAGGCATTGCACCATCCATATCAAGACGCAAAACACTGCCCCATAAATTTGCTTCTACATCCTGTCCATTACCACCTGCATTAACAAGATACCAATCTGGTACGTGACCTACAGGTGAATCATTTGCACCACCACCATCGCCAATAGATATATATAAATATCCATCTGGGCCAAAGATCAATGTACCTCCGTTATGATTTCCCTGAGGATCATCTATCTCAAGAAAAACTCTTTCGGAATTCATATCAACGATGTTTGGATCCGCAGAAATATGAAACTCAGAAAATCTTGCAAGGTTATTCCATGTTGTTGTTGGTGTTGGTCCACCAGCTCTTGGTGGTGCATTGTAATAAATAAACAACCTTCCGTTGCTTGCATAGTTTGGATGAAATGCAACGCCAAGCAAACCTCTTTCATCGAAACCAGCATTTAGTGTAGCCATCCTGCTTGTAAGATCAATAAATGGTGTAGCCATCTTATTACCACTTGCATCAAGCACCCATAGTTGTCCGATCTGATCGATAACAACCATGCGACCGGAATTATCAGGAATAGGCACCAAACCAATAGGTGAAACAAAACCATCTTCCACCAATTGAAGATCCACGTTTTGTTTAAGTTTTACCATTGCCGCAGTTGCTTCTTCCCCTGGTATTGGTGTGGTTTCAGTTTTCTTACAGCCCGGTGTAAATAATGCTGTGCTGATCAGCAGCATCATTCCACAGGTCAAAATAAGAATTCGGAAAGCTGCGCCATGCATGAAGATCCTTTTCATAACTAATAAATTTTAAGTATGATTAAAATTCTTAGTGGATAAAAACGTGGCTTGCAAACAACAATGTTTGAATTTTCATTGGTACAGACAAACACATTTGTATCCGGGGGCGGGACAAAAAAACATTAGCTGCCGGTGCAACTATTTTTTAATCGGGCAAATTCAAAAGAGAGTTGTCTTATAAAAATATTTTGATCAACAATTTTTTTCGAAAAAGTCATTTATAAAAATGTAACCCACAGTGTAGAAAATTTTGCTCAGTAGAACGAACTAACCACAGAGACAATAAGAACACAGAGATACACGGAGTTTATTCTGTGTATCTCCGTGTCCCTCTGCCTCCGTGGTTCAGAACAAAATAAAAAAGCTTCTCAAAAAGAGAAGCTTCAATTAATTTATAAACTAAACTTTAAGATAGAACCTGATCTATTGCCTGGTTGACATTATCCAATGAAAATGGTTTTTCAAGAAAAACATCAGCACCATTTTGCAGGGCAACATCACGGGCAGTGCCAAAACCGGAGATCATGATGATCTTTATTTTCGGATATTTTTTCTTGACGTAAGAGATAAAGTCAACGCCATACCCATCTGGCAATTTGTTATCGAGAAACATCAAAGAAGGTTTATTCTTCTGGAGATATTCATCAGCATCCAAAAGATTGTTTACATAATCCGGTTCAAATTTTCTGTCAGAAAGAATAAGATCAAGAATAAGACACATCTCACCCTGATCTTCAACAACCAGCATTTTTTTTGCTTTTTCCTTTTTCGTCACAGTCATGTTTCGCATAAAAATGGATTTTAGGTTAAGGTAAATGATTACTGTTTTCAATCAGGGAGGGATTATCGAAGGATCAAAACTACTGCAAATTTCTTGCCCCTATGAGCAGGTGAGGATGGACGGCGATGTATAAAAAAGAAATGTTTATTCTACTATTACTTCAACGAGTAAATACACCAGATAGTATATGGAAAATTGTGCATGTCCTATCGATCTTTCCACATTTCGGCAGTTAGTGCAAATCTAAACGGGGAAAACATGTGGCAACATCAAAGTATTTATAAAATCAAGCATACAGAGGCCGGAGGCAAGGGTTTATCAAAACAAAAAGCTTCCCCAAATTAATGAGGAAGCTTCAATCCAATTAAACAAACAAAACTGATGAGATCAGCAGCTATTCCTTATTCCCTCTTATGAGTCTCACAAAACGGTAATAAAAAAAACTGCCAAATAAAATGAGAAGACACAATACCAGATACCTTGTTTTCATAGGCTGGATTTTATACAGTTGTTCTCACCAAAATAATGCCTTTGTGTTCTCTTATAAAAGAAAGAATACGATAAACGCAGTTTTAACTAGTAGAAAAATATTTTAGCACGGAAACTTACTTTGACAAACTTCCTGAGAATATTTCTCGCAAAGGCGCAAAGAAAACGCAGCGGCGCAAAGACACTCCACTACTTGAAAACTCTTTGCTCCTTTGCGTCTTTGCGTGAAATAAAAAAGCTTCTCAAAAAAAGAAGCCAATTATTAATTATTAATTTTTAATTCACATTCTCAATCACCATCGCACTCGCTCCACCTCCCCCATTACAAATCCCTGCTGCACCATACTTTGCATTATTCGCTTTCAATACATTTATCAACGTAACAATGATCCTTGCACCACTTGCACCAAGCGGATGACCAATAGAAACAGCGCCGCCATGCACATTCACTCTTGATGGTTCAAGCTTCATACGTTTTGTATTTTCAATACCAACAACAGCAAACGCTTCATTCAATTCCCAGTAAGAAATATCTTCCATCTTCAATCCAGCTTTAGCAACAGCTTTTGGAACAGCAAGTGAAGGTGTAGTAGTGAACCATTCAGGTGCCTGCTCAGCATCAGCATAAGAAAGAATTTTTGCAATTGGTTTTAAACCCAATGCATCCGCTTTTTCTTTACTCATCAATACCAATGCTGCAGCGCCATCATTCATAGTGCTTGCATTAGCAGCCGTAACTGTTCCTCCTTTTTCAAATGCAGGATTCAAAGAAGGTATCTTATCAAACTTTACATTATAAGGTTCTTCATCTTTTACAAACACAACAGGATCACCTTTGCGTTGAGGAATAACCACCGGTTCAATTTCATTATTGAACTTACCATGTTCCCATGCTGCCTGGCTGCGTTTATAACTTTCAATTGCAAATGCATCCTGCGCCTCGCGACTGATACCACATTCTCTTGCACACAACTCAGCAGCATTGCCCATTGCTTTGCCATCATATACATCGGTCAATCCATCTTTGGCAAGACCATCCACTGCAACAACATCACCATATTTATTTCCCCAGCGAAGTTTGGGATCATAAAAAGGAACATTGCTCATACTCTCCATGCCGCCGGCCACCACAATATCAGCATCGCCCAATAAAATAGACTGAGCTGCCAGTGCAATTGCTTTCATGCCACTGGCACAAACTTTATTAACCGTGGTACAATTCACTTCATTTGGAAGACCGGCAAACTTTGCTGCCTGTCTTGCAGGCGCCTGCCCAAGATTAGCCTGCAACACAGAACCCATCAATACATCCTGTATCTGCTCAGGTTTTATACCAGCTTTTTGCAATGCACCTT
>DATDCP010000254.1:0-3804 GCA_036524255.1 Chitinophagaceae bacterium | reverse complement strand
GAAGAAATTCTTAATTATTAATTTTTAATTCTTAATTACCCCTGACAAAGCTTGATATCATACGAAAATCCAAATCACTTTTCATGAAGTGGAAACTTCATGGGCTCTTTGAACCATTTACTGGATTTTTTCTGAATGCTTATCACATGAGCAAGTTGAGTAAATGGAGAAGCAAAACAAAAGTGAATGGTTACAATGACTGGTACCAGGGTAAATGGGATTACAACAGGCGACTTAAATTATATGAAGAAGTTAGTAAGGCAGAGAAATTAGATAATTCGGCAATAGATTATTTTGAATTCGGTGTTTGTGGCGGACATTCTTTCAAATGGTGGCTTGATCATAACAAGAATGCAGATTCAAAATTTCATGGCTTTGATACATTCGAAGGATTGCCAGAAGCATTTGGACCTTTTGGAAAGGGTTCGATGGCGGTTGCATTGGAGTCTTTGAATATTAATGATCGCCGGGCAAGTTTTTATAAAGGTCTTTTCCAGGATACATTAGTTCCTTTTCTTGAACAATATAAAAGTGAAAGGAAGAAATTGATCCATCTTGATGCCGATCTGTTCAGTGCTACTTTATTTTCCTTATCACAGCTATATCGTTTTCTCAATGATGGCGATATTCTTTTATTTGACGAATTTGCAGTGCCAAAACATGAGTTCATGGCTTTTAAAATATTTACCGAAAGTTTTTATGTAAACTATGAAGTGATCGGTGCAGCAAATAATTATTTATTCTTAGCAGTAAAAATTAAGAAGTGATGTTACATATAGTTTTTCAACAAGACGATGTGCAATTGCTGAAAGAAGCAATTAAACTTGATGAAACTTTGCAAGGCGAAGTATTTGAGATCAAAGATGAGTGGGGCGTTGGCCCATTAAAAGATCTTGACACTGATGAAGGTTGGACTGCAAGACAGAACTGGTGGAGAGAAATGCTTACAGGTTCTCCTTATGGAGAAAAATTAGTAGGAACATTTGATGACAGGGAAACGGTCAAATCAATTAAGGAAAAATTGGATGCTGATGAAACATTGGAAGCATGGATATGGATGGGACAAAACCAGCATGATGTTACAGGTTACTACTGGCTGATGCCGCAATTGAAAGCTTACCAGGGAAGAGTCATGATCCTTTATCTAAATAACCTTCCTTTTATAAATGAAAAAGGCCAGTTATTTTATCCATGGTCTGTTCATGATATATTACCAAAGGAAGCAATAAAGGCAAAGAAACTTGCAAGACAAATTACATTAAGTGAGTTTGAAGTTGATCCTGATGAATGGAAGAAAATTAGTGATGAGAATGCGACAGTAAGAATTTTAGAAGGAGGCAAAAAGATTGTTGCTAAAGAAGACTCATTTTATGATAGCGAGATCTTAAAAAACATTACAGCTGATTGGCAAAAGGCAACACGGGTTTTAACCAATACACTTCATCGCATGAAAATAAAGACCGGTGATGTATTTATTATGTGGCGGATGAAACAATTGATAAGTGCAGGAAAGATAGAGACAATGGGTAACCTGGATGGAGGATGGAAAGAGTTCGATGTTCGTAAGGCAGGTGTTCAATCGGAGAATGCTGGCGTGAATAATGAAGCTTTGAATGCCTGATTGGCGTAAGAATGTTCAATGCTCAATGTTCAATTTTCAATATTCAATTGATGTCTTAGTGTTGAAAATAAATTTTATGGCAAATAAAACTTATGATCTTGAAGACAGATTTGTTGTGTATAGTTGCAGGATGATTGATGTTGTGGAGGCATTGCCAAACACAAGAGCTGGAAATTATATTGCAGGGCAGTTAGTGAAATCCTGTATTTCTCCCACATTTAATTATGGAGAAGTGCAGGGAGCAGAGTCAAGAAATGATTTTATTCATAAACTGGGAGTTGTTTTGAAAGAACTAAAAGAATGTAGAACTGCTCTTAAAATTATCAGGAGAAAGGAATTAATAAAGCCAATCAAAAAGACCGATGAACTATTTAAAGAAACTGAAGAATTGATAGCTATAATTGCAAAAAGTATAGAAACAGCAGAAAAGAATAAGGATGCTTCAAAAAAATGAGCATTGAACATTGAGTATTGAAAATTGAACATTTTAAATATTAGTGAAGAATGTCCAAAAGTAAATCTATATCCCAAATCCAAAACAACGAAACAGGTTTACCCGGCCAATACAGAACCTGGTTTCTTGATTATGCTTCTTATGTGATACTTGAAAGAGCTGTACCGGCTATTGAAGATGGTTTGAAGCCAGTGCAACGTCGAATTCTGCATGCAATGAAAGAAATGGATGATGGCCGTTTCAATAAAGTGGCGAATGTTATTGGACAAACAATGCAGTATCATCCGCATGGGGATGCCAGCATTGGCGATGCATTGGTGAATATTGGTCAAAAAGATCTGTTGATAGAAACACAAGGTAACTGGGGTGATGTAAGAACTGGTGATGATGCAGCGGCACCAAGATATATTGAAGGCCGTTTAAGCAAATTTGCGTTGGAAGTTGCTTTTAATGCAAAGACAACTGAATGGCAATTGAGTTATGATGGCAGAAAAAATGAACCTGTTACGTTGCCAATGAAATTTCCTCTATTATTGGCGCAGGGTGCAGATGGTATCGCTGTTGGTCTTGCAACAAAAATTTTACCTCATAATTTTTGTGAACTGATAGATGCATCAATAAAATATTTACGTGGTAAAAGATTTGAACTCTACCCCGATTTTCAAACCGGCGGACAGATCGATGTAGATGAATACAACCAGGGCAAACGTGGTGGTAAAGTAAAAGTAAGAGCACACATTGAAGAGCTTGATAAAAAAACTGTGGCGATCAAGAGTGTTCCTTATGGAGTTACTACTACGCAAATAATGGACTCAATTGTAAAAGCAAATGATCAGGGAAAGATCAAGATCAAAAAAGTTACTGATAATACGGCCGCTGATGTAGAGATACAAGTTGACTTGGCGCCAGGTATGTCTCCGGATATAACAATTGATGCATTGTATAAATTTACCGATTGTGAAATTTCTATTTCTCCCAATGCTTGTGTGATCGTTGATCAGAAACCGCAGTTTCTTGCTGTGAATGATCTGCTGAAACTCTCTACCGATAAAACAAAAGATCTTCTCGAACAGGAATTAAAAATAAGACTGGCAGAGTTGCTGGAGAAGTGGCATTATACTTCATTAGAGAAAATATTCTTTGAAGAAAAGATATATAAAGAACTAGAGAAGAAGCATGCAACATGGGATAAAGTGTTGGAAGCAATTGATGAAGCATTTAAACCATTTAAAAAGCAATTAAAGAGAGCTATCACAAGAGAAGATATCATTAAGCTTACAGAAAAACCTGTACGAAGGATCTATAAACTTGATATTGATGAGCTCAATGACCAGATAAAAGGATTGGAAGCTGATATCAAACAAGTAAAACATGATCTTGCCAATCTTGTTGATTATGCAGTTGCCTATTTTGAAAACCTTTTGAAGAAATATGGTAAAGGCAGGGAACGAAAAACGGAGATCAAAACAATAGAAGTTATCGAGGCAAAGAATGTGGCGATCGCCAATGCGAAACTTTATATGAATCGTGAGGATGGATTTGTTGGAACAGGATTAAGAAAAGATGAATTTCTTTTCGATTGCTCAACACTCGATGATATCATTGTTTTTACAAAGCATGGTATTATGAAAGTGGTTAAAGTAGGAGAGAAGACTTATATCGGGAAAGATATTATACATGTGGCCGTATTTCAGAAAAACGATGAGCGAACCACCTATAATATGATCTA